>NZ_JAPFCE010000079.1:0-21400 GCF_026240895.1 Pseudomonas sp. DCB_AW | reverse complement strand
GCTCCCACAGGATTACCTACAGCATAGCGGCAATGGTGATCCTGTGGGAGCGGGCTTGCCCCGCGAAGAGGCCAGCGCAGGCTATAGAGGTTTATCAGATCGAGCCGTAGCGCTTACGCGCCTCAATCGCCAACCCGCTACCAATGCTGCCGAAGATGTTGCCTTCCACATGCCGGGCATTGGGCAGCATCGCCGCCACGCTGTTACGCAGCGCCGGGATCCCGCTCGAACCCCCGGTGAAGAACACGGTATCCACCTGCCCTTCGCTGACGCCCGCCTTGTTCAGCAGCTCGCTGACGCTGCCGCGCACGCGTTCCAGCAGGCCTTCGATCGCCGCTTCGAACACGGCACGGGTCAGTTCCGCTGTCAGCTCCGGCTCTACCCGGCGCAGGTCGATATGGCGGCTGTCGTGCTCGGTCAGCTCGATCTTGCTGGCTTCCACTTCCATCGCCAGCCAGTGGCCGGCGCGCTGTTCGATCAGCTTGAACAGGCGGTCGATGCCCAGGGTGTCTTCGATGTCGTAGCGCATGTTGCCCAGGGCCAGCTGCGACTTCTGCGAATACAGGGCGTTGATGGTGTGCCAGGTGGCCAGGTTGAGGTGATAACTGGTCGGCATCAGCGCGCCGCTCTTCATCCGGCTGCCATAGCCGAACAGCGGCATCACGCCCTGCAAGCTCAGTTGCTTGTCGAAGTCGGTACCACCAATGTGCACGCCGCCGGTGGCGAGAATGTCACTTTGGCGTTCGGCCACCAGGTGGCGCTCGGGCGACAGGCGGATCAGGGTAAAGTCGGAGGTACCACCGCCGATATCGACGATCAGTACCAGCTCTTCACGGCTGATGCTCGACTCGTAGTCGAAGGCTGCGGCAATCGGTTCGTACTGGAACGACACGTCCTTGAAGCCGATCTTGCGTGCCACGTCGGCCAAGGTGTCCTCGGCCTCCTGGTCGGCGGCCGGGTCTTCATCGACGAAAAACACCGGACGGCCCAGCACCACCTGGTCGAAGCTGCGCTCGGCGGCGGTTTCAGCGCGCTTTTTCAGCTCGCCGATAAACATGCCCAGCAGGTCCTTGAACGGCAGGGCGCTGCCCAGCACGCTGGTGTCGTGCTTGATCAGCTTGGAGCCGAGCAGGCTCTTGAGCGAGCGCATCAGGCGGCCTTCGTAGCCTTCCAGGTACTCGTGCAACGCCAGGCGACCATACACCGGGCGACGCTCCTCGATGTTGAAGAAGACCACCGAAGGCAGGGTGATCTTGCCGTCTTCCAGGGCGATCAGCGACTCAGTACCAGGGCGGTGCCAGCCGACCGTGGAGTTAGAGGTGCCAAAGTCGATGCCCAGGGCGCGGGCCGGGGATACGTCAGACATGGGAAAAGGGCTTCCGGAGGCAAAACGGCCGCGCAGTTTATGCCAGTTGGCAAGAGAATCAAGACCAGTCGTCTGCCATGCAGCAATCCCAAGTGGGCCTTGAAAGGCTATGCTTGACCCCTATCTTCAGTTGCAACACGCAATTTCACATTGGTGATCCACAGATGGACTTCAAAGACTATTACAAGATACTCGGCGTAGAGCCCACGGCGGATGACAAGGCGATCAAGGCCGCGTACCGCAAGCTGGCGCGCAAGTATCACCCCGATGTCAGCAAGGAGCGCGACGCCGAGGACAAGTTCAAAGAGGCCAACGAGGCCTACGAAGTGCTGGGCGACGCGCAGAAACGTGCCGAATTCGACGAAATCCGCAAGTACGGCGGCCAGCATGGCCGGCCGTTCCAGGCGCCGCCGGGCTGGGAAAACCGGGGCGGTGGTGCGGGCGGTGGTTTTGAAGGCGGCGACTTCTCCGACTTCTTCAGCTCGATTTTTGGCGCGCGCGGGGGCAACCCCTTTGGTGGCGCCCGGCAACAGCGCAGTGCAGGCAGGCGAGGGCAGGACGTGGAGCTGGAACTGGCGGTTTTCCTTGAGGAGACCCTGAGCAAGGAATCCAAGCAGATCAGCTTCCAGGTGCCGCAAACCAATGCCGCCGGGCAGCGCACCGGGTTCACCACCAAGACCCTGAACGTCAAGATCCCTGCCGGGGTGACCGACGGCGAGCGCATTCGCCTCAAGGGCCAGGGTGCGCCGGGCAGTGGCGGCGGGCCCAATGGCGACCTGTTCCTGACCATCCGCATGGCACCGCATCCGCTGTTCGATGTCGAAGGTCATGACCTGATAATCACCGTGCCGTTGGCACCGTGGGAGGCTGCGCTGGGCACCAAGGTGGCGGTGCCGACCCTGGATGGCAAGATCAACCTGACCATCCGCCCCGACAGCCAGAGCGGCCAACGCCTGCGGGTACCGGGCAAGGGCCTGGCCAACAAGCACGGCGAGCGCGGCAACCTCTACGCGCAGCTCAAAGTGGTCATGCCGACGGCATCCGACGAGTCTACCCGTGAACTGTGGGCCAAGCTTTCCGAGAAGGCCGCGTTCAACCCGAGGGCACAATGGAGTAAGTGATCATGAGCAGCACCTTGATCGTTCAACTGGACATGCGCACCCTCTGCCAGGAGGCCGATATTACGGCCGACTACGTGATCGAAATAGTCGAACACGGCATCGTCGAACCCTCTGGGCGAACGCCTGAGGATTGGTTGTTCGACGATCAGGCGCCGCTGTTGGCCAAGCGTGCGGCGAAGCTGCACCAAGAGTTGGAACTGGAGTGGGAAGGCGTGGCGCTGGCGCTGGAGCTGCTGCAGGAAGTGCAGCAGTTGCGCAGTGAGAACAGCATGCTGAAGCAGCGGTTGGGCAGGTTTATCCAGATGTGAAGGTTGCAGGCCCGGCCTCTTCGCGGGTGAACCCGCTCCCACAAGTACGGTACTGGCCTCAGGCCCTGCATGGTCCCTGTGGGAGCGGGTTCACCCGCGAAAAGGCCAGTACAGCCAACATCAATCTCAGGTTGGATCGGCACCCAGGTTCAGCACCAGTTGCATGAAGGTCAGGTCCAGCCAGCGGCCAAACTTCACCCCCACCTGCGGCATCTGCCCGGTCACCACAAACCCCAGCCGCTCATGCAGGCGTACCGACGCCGCATTGCCACTTTCGATCGCTGCCACCATCACGTGCTTGCCACAGCCCCGCGCACGCTCGATCAACGCGGCCATCAACACCGGCCCCAAACCCTTGCCGCGCTGGTCGCCACGGATATACACCGAGTGCTCGACGGTATGGCGAAAACCCTCGAACGGCCGCCAGTCGCCGAACGATGCATACCCCAGCACGCCGGTCTCATCCACTGCCACCAGGATCGGGTAGCCCTGTTGTGCCCTGGCCTCGAACCAGGCCTGGCGGTTGGCCAGGTCCACCGGGGTTTCGTTCCAGATCGCCGTGGTGTTGCGCACGGCGTCGTTGTAGATGTCGAGGATGCCCGGCACGTCGGCGGGCAAGGCGTCGCGGATTTCGTGGCTCATTGCAGCGTCTCACAAGGTCGATGGGCGCAGATTAAATGGTTACCAGCCCGCGTACACCCTCGGCTTGCATGTTTTCACCACGCCCACGCTGGATGATTTCGCCACGCGCCATCACCAAGTACTGGTCGGCCAGTTCCTCGGCAAAGTCGTAGAACTGCTCGACCAGCAGGATGGCCATGTCGCCACGCTCGGCCAGGCGCCGGATGACCGCGCCGATTTCCTTGATCACCGAGGGCTGGATGCCTTCGGTGGGCTCGTCGAGGATCAACAGGCGCGGGCGGCTGGCCAGGGCACGGCCAATGGCCAGTTGTTGCTGCTGGCCCCCGGACAAGTCGCCGCCGCGGCGTTGTTTCATCTGTTCCAGTACCGGGAACAGCTCGTAGATGAAGGCGGGCACTTCGCGGGCCTCGCGGGCGGGAAAGCGCGACAGGCCCATCAGCAGGTTCTCTTCCACGGTCAGCCGCGGGAAGATTTCCCGGCCTTGCGGCACGTAGGCGATGCCGGCGTGGACCCGTTGCTGGGGCTTGAGCGTGGTGATCGGCTTGCCTTCCCATTCGACGCTGCCTTCGCGGGCGGCGACCAAGCCCATCAGGCAGCGCAGCAGGGTGGTCTTGCCCACGCCGTTGCGGCCCAGCAGGCAGGTGACTTCGCCGACCTTGGCTTCGAAGGACAGGCCGCGCAGGATGTGGCTGCCGCCGTAGTATTGGTGCAGGGTGTCAATCTTGAGCATGTCATGTCCCTGAGTTTTTTGTTGTGGCTGCACCGGCCCCTTCGCGGGGCAAGCCCGCTCCCACAGGTTCACCACAGTTTTCGGATGGAGTGATTCCCCTGTGGGAGCGGGCTTGCCCCGCGAAGAGGCCGATGCAGGCTGTTTGAATCATCGGCCCAGATACACCTCGACCACGCGCTCATCCGCCTGCACCTGCTCCAGCGACCCCTCCGCCAGCACGCTACCTTGGTGCAGAACGGTGACGTGGTCGGCAATGCTCCCGACAAACCCCATGTCGTGCTCCACCACCATCAGCGAATGCTTGCCGGCCAGGCCCTTGAACAGTTCGGCGGTGAACTCGGTCTCGGCGTCGGTCATGCCGGCCACTGGTTCATCGAGCAGCAGCAGTTGTGGTTCTTGCACCAGCAACATGCCGATCTCCAGAAACTGCTTCTGGCCGTGAGACAGCAGCCCCGCCTGGCGCTGCGCCAGGGATTGCAGGCGCAAGGTGGCGAGCACCTCGTCGATGCGCTGCTGTTGCTCTCCACTCAACCGCGCGGCCAGGCTGGCCCACACCGACTTGTCAGTCTTCAGGGCCAGCTCCAGGTTCTCGAACACGGTCAGTGCTTCGAACACCGTCGGCTTCTGGAACTTGCGGCCGATGCCGGCCTGGGCGATCTGGTATTCGCTCATGCGGGTCAGGTCGAGGGTGTCGCCAAAGAAGGCGCTGCCGGTGTCGGGGCGGGTCTTGCCGGTGATCACGTCCATCATCGTGGTCTTGCCAGCGCCGTTGGGGCCAATGATGCAGCGCAGTTCACCGACGCCGATGTACAGGTTGAGCGCGTTGAGGGCCTTGAAACCATCGAAGCTGACGCTGATGTCTTCCAGGCTCAGCACCGTGCCATGGCGGGTGTCCAGGCCCGCTGTACGGCGGCTGCCCAGACCGATGGCGTCGCGGCCGGCGCCGAGGTTGTCGAACACCGGTTCAAGCATGAATTCTGGATGCACAGGGGGCACGCCTCTCATGGTTGGCTCCTTTTCTTCAACAGACCGACCACGCCCTTGGGCAGGTACAGGGTGACGAGAATGAACAGCGCACCGAGGAAGAACAGCCAGAACTCCGGGAAGGCCACGGTGAACCAGCTCTTCATGCCGTTGACCAGGCCAGCACCAAGTAGCGGGCCAATCAACGTGCCACGCCCGCCAAGGGCGACCCACACGGCGGCTTCGATGGAGTTGGTCGGCGACATCTCGCTGGGGTTGATGATGCCCACCTGAGGCACGTACAGCGCACCGGCAAGGCCGCACAGCACGGCGCTCAGCACCCACACCAGCAGCTTGAAACCGCGTGGGTCGTAGCCGCAGAACATCAGGCGGTTTTCGGCGTCGCGCACGGCGGTGAGCAGGCGGCCGAATTTGCTTTGGGTCAGGCGCCAACACAGGTACAGGCTGGCCAGCAGCAGGCCGACAGTGAGCAGGAACAGCACCGCGCGGGTGCCTTGCGCGGCGATGTCGAAGCCCAGGATGGTGCGGAAGCTGGTGAAGCCATTGTTGCCGCCAAACCCGGTTTCGTTGCGGAAGAACAGCAGCATGCCGGCAAAGGTCAGGGCCTGGGTCATGATCGAGAAGTACACGCCCTTGATCCGCGAACGGAAGGCGAAAAAGCCGAACACCAGCGCCAGCAGGCCCGGCGCCAGCACCACCAGGCACAGCGCCCAGGCAAAATGCTGAGTACCGGCCCAGTACCAAGGCAGTTCGGTCCACGACAGGAAGGTCATGAAACCCGGCAGCCCGTCCCCGGCGGCCTGGCGCATCAGGTACATGCCCATGGCGTAGCCGCCGAGGGCGAAGAACAGCCCGTGGCCCAGCGACAGCAGCCCGGCATAGCCCCAGACCAGGTCCAGGGCCAGGGCGACGATGGCATAGCAGAGGATCTTGCCGACCAGTGTCAGGGTGTAGGCCGAAACCTGCAGGGCATGGTCCGCCGGCAATAACGACAGCAGCGGCAGGGCCAGCAACAGCAGGACGACGACAGCGGCGATGGCCAGCGACAGGCGCGGCCCGGCTTTTTGCGAAGCGGTGACAAGCAGTGGCTGGTTCATCAGTCGATTACCCGTCCCTTGAGGGCGAACAGGCCTTGCGGGCGCTTCTGGATGAACAGAATGATCAACGCAAGGATGAGGATCTTGCCAAGCACCGCGCCGATCTGCGGCTCCAGCAGCTTGTTGGCGATGCCGAGACCGAAGGCGGCCCAGAGGCTGCCAGCCAGTTGCCCGACACCGCCGAGCACCACCACCAGGAACGAGTCGATGATGTAGCTTTGGCCAAGGTCCGGGCCGACGTTGCCGACCTGGCTCAAGGCCACGCCACCCAGCCCGGCGATGCCCGACCCTAGGCCAAAGGCGAGCATGTCGACGCGCCCGGTGGACACGCCACAGCAGGCGGCCATGTTGCGGTTCTGGGTCACTGCGCGCACGTTAAGGCCAAGCCGCGTGCGGTTGAGCAGCAGCCAGGTGAGCAGTACCACGGCGAGGGCGAAGCCGATGATCACCAGCCGGTTGTACGGCAGCACCAGGTTGGGCAGCAGTTGGATACCGCCGGACAACCACGCCGGGTTGCTGACTTCGACGTTCTGCGCGCCGAACAGCAGGCGGATGGCCTGGATCAGGATCAGGCTGATCCCCCAGGTCGCCAGCAGGGTTTCCAGTGGGCGGCCGTAAAGGTGACGGATCACCGTGCGCTCCAGCGCCATGCCGACCCCGGCGCTGACGGCGAAGGCGACGGGCAGGGCGATCAGCGGGTAGAACTCGATCGCGCCGGGGGCGTAACGCTGCAGCAGCACCTGGACCATGTAGGTACTGTAGGCCCCGAGCATGAGCATCTCGCCATGGGCCATGTTGATTACCCCGAGCAGGCCGAAGGTAATCGCCAGGCCCAGGGCTGCCAGCAGCAGGATCGAGCCCAGCGACAGGCCGCTGAAGGCTTGGCCGAGCAGTTCGCCGACCATGAGCTTGCGTTTGACCTGGGCCAGGCTGGTTTCAGCGGCCGTGCGCACGGCGGCGTCGCTTTCGACGCCGGGCTGCAGCAGCGCTTCCAGGCGCGTACGGGCGACCGGGTCGCCGGTCTCGCCCAGCAAGCGCACGGCGGCCAGGCGTACGGCAGGTTCGCTGGCACCCAGTTGCAGGTTGGCCAGGGCCAAGCCCAGGGCTGCGTGCACCGCTGCGTCCGGTTCGCTGGCAAAGCGCCGGTCGAGGAAGGCCATCTGTGCGGGTTGCGCGCTCTTTTGCAGTTGCTGGGCAGCGGCCAGGCGAGTGTCGCTGTTGTCGCTGAGCAACTGGTGGCTGGCCAGGGCGTTGTCGATCAGGCTGCGCAGGCGGTTGTTCAGGCGCACCTTGCGGGTGTCGCCCTCGGCGATGCGGCCTTGGCGCAGGTTTTCCAGCAGCGGCAGGCGCGCGGCATCGGGTTGGGCTGCCCAGCTTTCGAGCAGGCGGGCTTGCTCGGCAGGCTTGGCGGTGAGGAAGAATTCGCCCTCGCTGGCCTGGGTGGCCAGGGGCATTAACAGGAGAAGGGTGAGCAGGAGTCTAAGCATGCGAGCAATCCTGGATTACAGCGGTGGATTCTTCGCGGGTAAACCCGCTCCCACAGGTACGGCGCAAGGGCTGGATCGTGCGCGGTCCCTGTGGGAGCGGGTTCACCCGCGAATGGGCCGCAAGGCGGCCCCAATGGCATTCAGTTACCTTTCACCGCGTAATCGGGGCGTTTGTCGTTGCCCGGAATGAACGGGCTCCAAGGCTGCGCCCGCAGCGGCTGCTCGGTTTCCCAAACCACACTGAACTGCCCGTCATCCTGGATTTCGCCGATCATCACCGGCTTGTGCAGGTGGTGGTTGGTCTTGTCCATGGTCAGGGTGAAGCCGGACGGTGCCTGGAAGCTCTGGCCAGCCAGTGCCTCGCGCACCTTGTCGACATCGGTGGACTTGGCTTTTTCAGCCGCCTGCGCCCACATGTGAATGCCCACATAAGTGGCTTCCATCGGGTCGTTGGTCACCGCCTTGTCGGCGCCCGGCAGGTTCTTGGCCTTGGCGTAGGCCTTCCAGTCGGCGACGAACTTCTGGTTGACCGGGTTATCCACCGACTCGAAGTAGTTCCACGCGGCCAGGTGGCCCACCAGCGGCTTGGTGTCGATGCCGCGCAGTTCTTCCTCACCCACCGAGAACGCCACCACGGGCACGTCGGTGGCTTTCAGGCCTTGGTTGGCCAGCTCTTTGTAGAACGGAACGTTGGAGTCGCCGTTGACGGTGGAGATGACCGCCGTCTTGCCGCCCGCGGAGAACTTCTTGATGTTGGCGACAATGGTTTGGTAATCGGCGTGGCCGAACGGGGTGTAGACTTCTTCGATGTCCTTGTCGGCCACGCCCTTGCTGTGCAGGAAGGCGCGCAGGATCTTGTTGGTGGTGCGCGGGTAGACGTAGTCGGTGCCCAGCAGGAAGAAGCGCTTGGCGCTGCCGCCTTCTTCGCTCATCACGTATTCCACGGCGGGGATGGCCTGCTGGTTAGGCGCGGCGCCGGTGTAGAACACGTTCGGCGACATCTCTTCACCTTCGTACTGCACCGGGTAGAACAGCAGGCCGTTGAGCTCCTCGAACACCGGCAGCACCGATTTGCGCGACACCGAGGTCCAGCAGCCGAACACCACGGCGACCTTGTCCTGGGTCAGCAGCTGGCGGCTCTTTTCGGCGAACAGTGGCCAGTTGGACGCTGGGTCGACCACCACCGCTTCGAGCATCTTGCCGTTCACACCGCCCTTGGCGTTGATCTGGTCGATGGTCATCAGCGCCATGTCCTTGAGCGACGTTTCGGAAATGGCCATGGTCCCGGACAGCGAATGCAGGATGCCGACCTTGATGGTCTCGGCGGCCTGGATGCTCCAGCTAAGACCCATCGCCGCAATCGATGCGCTGAGGGTAAAGGCCTTGATCAGACTGCGACGCTTCATGTGCTCTCTCCGCTGAGATTTTTTATGGTGTTGGCCAAGCGGGAGGGGCGTTGCAAGGGGTGTGCCGAGTGGCGGAAGGTGCGTAATAGAGGGGGTGTGCGAGGTGTTGGGGCGTTTGCAAGGTCCAGGTTGGTGCCTTGCAGATGTGTGTGCACAGGATTGGGGCTGCAAAGCAGCCCCATGCGGCATCAGCCGTTACGCACCGCCGTGCGCGGATGGCGTTTGCTGCGCACACCCTGGTAGGTCACTGCCAGCAGCACGAACCAGATCGGCGTCACCAGCAGCGCTGCGCGGGTGTCGTCTTCCAGGCTCAGCAGCACCAGAATGCCGGCAAAGAACACCAGGCACACGTAGCACATGAAGCGCCCGCCGGGCATTTTGTACTTCGACGCCTGGTGCAGCGCGGCGCGGCGTTTGCGGTAGCTGAGGTACGACAGCAGGATCAGCGTCCAGACGAACATGAACAGCACCGCCGACACCGTGGTGACCAGGGTGAACGCCTCGACCACATCGGGCACCAGGTAGATCAGCACCGCGCCCAACAGCAGGCAGGTGCACGAGAAGTACAGGCCGTTGGCCGGCACGGCGCGCCGCGACAGCTTCTCGAACGCGCGGGGGGCATCGCCTTCCTGGGCGAGTCCGAACAGCATGCGGCTGGTAGAGAACACGCCACTGTTGGCCGACGAGGCGGCCGAGGTCAGCACCACGAAGTTGATGATGCTGGCCGCCGCTGGCAGGCCGGCCAGCACGAACAGTTCGACGAATGGGCTCTTGCCCGGCACCACATCGCGCCACGGGGTCACGGCCATGATCGCGATCAGCGCCAGCACGTAGAACACGATGATACGGATCGGGATCGAGTTGATGGCCCTTGGCAAGGTGCGCTCGGGGTTCTTCGCTTCCGCGGCGGTGGTGCCGACCAGCTCGATACCGACGAAGGCGAACACGGCAATCTGGAACCCGGCGAAGAAGCCCATCAGGCCATTAGGGAACATACCGCCGTCATTCCACAGGTTGGCCAGTTGCGCAGTGCGCCCGCTCGGCGATTCGAAGCCGCTGATGACCATGTACAGGCCGGTGGCGACCAGGCCGAGGATGGCGATGATCTTGATCAGCGCGAACCAGAACTCGAGCTCGCCGAACATCTTCACGGTAACCAGGTTCAGCGACAGCAGCACCGCCACGCAGGTCAGCGCGGGTATCCACTGCGGCAGGTCGGGGAACCAGAATTGCGTGTAGGCGGCAATCGCGACCACATCGGCAATACCGGTGACTACCCAGCAGAACCAGTAGGTCCAGCCAGTGAAGTAGCCGGCCCAGGGGCCGAGCAGGTCGGCCGAGAAGTCGATGAACGACTTGTAGTTGAGGTTCGACAGCAGCAATTCGCCCATGGCGCGCATGACGAAGAACAGCATGAAGCCGATGATCATGTAGACGAAGATGATCGACGGGCCGGCGAGGCTGATGGTCTTGCCCGAGCCCATGAACAGGCCGGTGCCGATCGCGCCACCGATGGCGATGAGCTGAATGTGACGGTTGGTCAGGTTGCGCTGCAGATGCTGCTCTTCAGCGGGCGGGGAAGAGGTCCGGGTCATTGGCTGCATTCCATTGAGGGTCAGTCTTTTTGTGAAAGCCGAGTAGGCTAACACGGGCGTCCCAATTCGGGGCGCGACAGATCGACACGACCTTTGCGGTGCAGCGTTGTACCTGTTGCCGGCCTCTTCGCGGGCAAGCCCGCTCCCACAGGTATTGTGTTGCGCTTGAGAAGCACGTCACCCTGTGGGAGCGGGCTTGTCCCGCGAAGAGGCCCGTAAGGTCACAGCAAGGATCAGGCGCTGGCCAGCACTCGGCGCCTGCGCACCACCAGGTTATCGACCAGCCACATCACCACCATCGACACCCCCACCAGCGGGAACATCACCCCCAACACCACCATCACTGCAACCGCCGTCTTCCAGCGCGGCAGGTCATGGCGCAGCGGCGGCACACCCAGCCCGCCAGCCGGCCGGCGTTTCCACCACATCACCAGGCCACTGACCGAACCCAGCAAGATCATCAGACACACCAGCAGAATGATGACCTGGTTGAACGCCCCGAACATCTTGCCCTCATGCAGCATCACGCCCAGCTCGGTGGCACGCGCAACCGGGCTGTAATCCTGCCAGCGCACATCGGCCAGCACCTTGCCGGTGTACTGGTCGACATGCAGCGTGGCGTCGTTGCGCGGGTCGTCGGCGAATACCGCAACGGTGAACACGCCGTCGGCCGTGGTCGGCAAGGTAATGCTGTAGCCCGGTTCGACCTGGCGCGCAGTGGCGATGTCCTCGACCTGCTGCAGGCTCACCTGCGGCGCTGCCGGGGCATTCGACATCATGTGATGCCCGGCATGTTCGGCATGGGCGCCGGACTGCGGCATGGGGGTGTTTTCCATTGCCCAGGGCACGGTCTGGCGATGGGCGCTGTTGAGCTCACCTGCCTGCTGATCGGACTTGGGTACGTCGTTCCACATCGCGGCCGGGAAGCGGTTCCACAGATCGGCGTATTGCTTGCCCCACAGGCCCGTCCAGGTCATGCCACTGAGCAGCATCAGCAGCAGCAGGGCCGAGCCCCAAAACCCCGTCACCGCATGCAGGTCACGCCACAGCAGCCGACCGCGTGCGGAAAAGCGCGGCCACAGCACGCCCGCGCTGTTGCGCCCACGTGGCCACCAGAGGTACAGGCCGGACACCACCAGCACGATGCCCCAGCCTGCTGCCAGCTCCACCAGGCGGTCACCGACCGTGCCGACCATCAACTCGCCGTGCAGGGCACGGGCTATCGCTTGCAGGTTCTGCTTGCCGTCCTGCGCACCGAGCAGCTTGCCGCTGTAGGGGTCGACGAACACGTTCAGTTCACGGCCGCCGTCATGCACCACGAACTGCGCGCTGCGTTCGGCATTCAGGGGCGGCAGGTACTGCCCCACATGGCCTTGCGGATACGCCTGGCGTACCTCGGCCAGCATCACATCCGCGGCCTGTCGGTGATGGCCGGCTTCGACCACCATCAGGTCGCGGTACAGCAGCGGGTCGAGCTGCGGCTTGAACAGGTAGATGATCCCGGTGATCGCCAGCAGGATCATGAACGGGACGACGAACAGCCCCGCGTAAAAATGCCAACGCCAGGCCAGGTTGTAGAAAGAGATGCGTGTTCCGCGCATGGGAACCTCCTGTTTGACCAGGTGAGGGGCGCGACCGTGGCCGCGCCCGTTGTTGTTGTCAGAAGCTGAAATCGACCTTGGTCCAGAAGGTCCTGCCTGGCTCGTTCACCGGCTGTGGATCTGTGGCCGGGTAGCCGAACCCGGCGTTCCCGGCCAGGTTCAAGTGCTCGGCGTAGGTGTTGTCGAACAGGTTGTCGACCCCTGCGCTGAGCTTGAGGTTGTTGTTCACCTTGTAGGCACCATTGAGCGAGAACACACCAAAGCCCGCGCTCTTTTCGTAGTCCTTGCCGACCACGTTGCCTTGGTTCTCGGCGATGCGGTTTTGCGCGGCCACCAGCCGCCACAGCGCACCCACACTCCAGACGTCGCGGCTGTAGGTCAGGCCCAGGCGGCTTTCCAGGGGCGGCATTTGCGGTAGCGCTTTGCCATCACTGCTGTTCTTGCCCCAAGCGTAGGCCAGGGTAGCGTCGGCCTTCCAGTTTTCGCTGAGCTTGTAGGCCGCGCCCACTTCGCCGCCCATGATGCGGGCGTCGATGTTCTGGGCCTGGGACGTGCTCATGCCCATCATGCCGGTGCGGTAGTCGAACAGGATGTAGTCACGGATCTGCCCGACATAACCCGATGCCCAGGCTTCGAGGCGGGCGTCGCGGTACTGGATGCCGAAGTCGAGCTGGGTGGTCTTTTCTGGCTTGATGCCGTCGAAGGCGTTGGCTGCGCCGGCTGGCGCCAACTTGGGCGAGAACAGCTCCCAGTAGTCGGGGAAGCGCTGGGCGTGGCCGAGGCCGACGTAGGTGGTGGCGGGGATGGCCGCCAGGTCATGTTCGTAACGGACGAAGCCGCTGGGCAGGGTGTCTGCGCGGGTGTCGCCTTCGGTGGCGCTGCCTTTGCGGAAGTCGCGGGCCGAGGCGCGGTCCAGGCGGGCGCCGGTAATCAGCCGGTCCTCGCCACTGACGTACCAGGTCAGCTCACTGAAGGCACCGTAGTTGTGGAAATCGGCATCCTTGGTCCAGGCCTGGCCTTTGTGCGCATCGACGCCCATGCCGCCGCGCTGGCGGTGTTCGTTGGTCTGCGCATCGATACCGCTGACCAGTTGCACGTCGGCCCAGCGCCAGGTCGCCTTGACCCTGGCGCCCATCGTGCGGCGGTCGACGTTGCTGACCATCGGCATGCCCATCATGCCGCTGCCCGAGGGCGTGCGCAGGCTGTAGTTGTCCATCACGTGGTCGGCGTAGTTGTAGTAGACCTGTGCCTCGACCTTGTCGAGCACCTCGCCGAGGTTGGACTTCTCGAAGCGCAGCCCAAGGCTTTCACGCTTGAACTGCGAGCCGTCCATGCCACGCCCGGCATAGCGTGCTTCGCCATCGCCCTTGCCGGCGGTGAGTTCCAGCAGGGTGTCCTGGTCGGGGGTCCAGCCCAGGGTCACATCGCCGTTCCACTTGTCCCAGCGCGAGGGCACGGTGTCATCGTTGCCGTCGTGGTAGTCGTCGGAGCGCGACTGGTTGCCGACGAAGCGGGCGTAGGCCTGGCTGTTGCCTGCGGCGGCGTCCAGCACCTTGTCGAAGCGGCCATTGGAGCCGGCCAGGAGGCTTGCGTTGACGCGGCTGCCGAGGGTGCCGAACTGTTCGGGCTCACGCTCGAAGAGGATGGTGCCGGCCGAACCGCCAGGCCCCCAGATCACGCTTTGCGGGCCTTTGATCACGGTCAGGCGGTCGTAGGTTTCTGGCGAGATGTACGAGGTGGGGGCATCCATGCGGTTGGGGCAGGCGCCCAGCATGACGCCGCCATTGGTGAGGATGTTCAGGCGTGAACCGAACATGCCGCGCAATACCGGGTCGCCGTTGGTGCCTCCGGAGCGGATGGCCGAGAAGCCGGGGATGGTCTTGAGGTAGTCGGCCCCGTCGCTGGCCGGTACCGGCTGGCGAGGGTCTTTCGGGTTGGTGACCACGGTCAGCGGCGAGCTGGGCGCCACGGCAGTGATCACCGTCGGGCTCAACTCGGGTGCGTCGTGCGCGTGGTCAGCGTGGCCGAGGTCGCTGGCCAGGGCCACGGGCGCGAGCAGCGAACCGCACACGGCGGCGATGGCCCCACGCAGGGACAGGGCAAAAACAGGGGTGCAGCCGGACATAATGATTCCAGTCGATCAGTCATGAGTGGGCGCGAAGCCTCCTGGCTCCGTGCGAACAATGGGTGTTCAGACGCTGATCAAGGAAGGCGGTGCGCGGCTGCGCGCGCCAGGGAATACAGCCTGCCGGGCATGCCCCTGGTGCGTGGCGGCAGTAAGGTGGGTGGTGGGTACTACGATGCTGGCACTGAGCGGGCTGAGGGTTTGTGGCAGTGCGGGGCAGTTGAACAGCAGGCTGCAGTAACCGCACTTTTCCCACATCACATGCAATTGGCCATCGTCACCGTGGCCGTGATGCGAGTCGGCGCCATGCTGATGCCCGGTGGGCATCGACATGTCCATCGGCATGTTCATGCCAGCGTGGTGATCCATCGGCATCGACTGGGAAATCAGCGGTCCGATGAAGATCATCCACATGGCGAACAGGCTCAACCAGCCGCCACCGACGCGCCTGCGTTCAGGGCGGGTGGTACGGCTGAGGCTGTTGCGCGGCAGGCTCATGGCGAGTGCCTGTCAGCTAATGGTCAGTGCGCGTGTTCGTGGGCTTGGGGCGTTCCCGAGGGCGCCTCTTTTTGCACGGCGACTTCGACGGTGACGTCACCGGCTTTTTCGAAGTGCAGGGTCAGCGGGAAACGCTTGCCGTCGGTGAGCAGGCTGCGGTCTTTAGGCTGCATCAGCATCACGTGGTAGGCGCTTGGGGCGAAGGTCACATCCTTGCCAGCGGGCACTACCACGTTGGGCACCTGCTGCATCTTCATGGTGCCGCTGGCCGTCATGGCGTGCTCGTGCAATTGGGCGTCGTCGCTGATGGGGCTGTCGACACTCAGCAGGCGATCATCCGCCTGGCCATTGTTGTGCACGACGAAATACGCGGCGACGTTGGGTGCATTCGGTGGCAGTTGCAGCGACCAAGGGTGCGCGATGTGCAGGTCGCCCACGGTGTATTCATGGGCAGTGGCGAAGGCGCTGGGCAGCAGCAGGGCAGCCACGACGAGAGCGTGCTTGAGCATGGTGAGTCTCCGATCTGTTCAGGTTCAGGCAGACAGCGTGAGCAACTCAGACCAAAGGGGAGGCGCGGGGGTTGAGCGCGGGCCATAGCTGGCGCGGCGTGGGTTGGTAATCGGCAAGCTGCGGCGAGTGCCCGGCGTGCAGGGGCGGCGGGTTATGCAACTGCGGCGGGTAGCCCGGCAGGGCCAACAGCGGTGCGGCACCGGAGCAACACCAGCAGTTCATCATGCTGGCGCTGTCATCGCTCTGCGGGCCGAGGTCGATCTTGGCCAGGGCCTGGACGTCGACCTTGGCCTTGTTGGCCATGCTGGAACAGAACGCCCCCCACAGCAACTGCTCGGCCGGGCCCTTGGGCGCGGCAGAGGACAGCGGCATGGCCAGCAGGTTGAACAGCACTGCTAGGCAGGCTATCCAGGCAATGTGCCGACGTGGGGGCATGGAGAGATCCGGTCAGGAATCGTGGTGGCTATTGTAAGGCGCAGTATAGGTAAAAAAGGTGGGGTGCGGTGAAGTGACGCAGTTGGCGGGGGTTTTTGGGGCTGCTCTGCAGCCCATTCGCGGGGCAAGCCCGCTCCCACAAGTGCAGCGTACAGCCCTGTGGGAGCGGGCTTGCCCCGCGAATGGCCGCAGAGCGGCCCCGGCATTCTCAAACCTTGTTGCGGCCCATCAAGCCGCGCACGGTTTCTTGCAGGTCGGCCGGCAGCACCACGACTTTGGCATTGTCGCTGCTGGCCAGGTTCTCCATCGCGCCGATGTACCGTTCGCCCAGCAAGTACATGGCCGGCACGGTCTCGTTACCCACCGCGTCCTTGACCAGCGAAATCGCCCGCGCCGAAGCCTCGGCCAGGTTGATTTGCGCCTCGGCGTCGAGCTTGGCCGATTGCAGGCGCGCTTCTGCCTCAAGGATCGCGGCCTGTTTGGCACCTTCGGCACGGGTCACGTCAGCTTTACGTTCACGCTCGGCGGCGGCCTGGCGCTCCATGGCCAGTTGCATGTTCTGTGACGGCTTGATGTCCTGGATTTCTACCGAACGCACAGTCACGCCCCAGTCTTCGGTCTGCTCGGACATCGCTTCGCGCAGGCGTGCCTTGATTTGCTCACGGCTGGACAGGGCCTCGTCCAGGTCCATGGCCCCGACGATGGCGCGCAGCGAGGTCATGGTCAGGCTGGTGACGGCGAAGGAGAAGTTCTGCACGCCGTAGGAGGCCTTCTGTGGGTCGACCACTTTGGCGAAGCACAGGGCATTGGCGACGATCACCGCGTTGTCTTTGGTGATGATTTCCTGCTCTTGCACATCGAGGATGATGTCTTTGGTAGGCAGGCGATAGGCGACCACGTCCACGTAAGGAATGACGATGTTCAGGCCGGGCTTGAGGGTGTTGTTGTAGCGGCCCAGGCGCTCGACGATCCACTCTTCGCCCTGAGGCACGATACGCACCCCCTTGAACACGGTGATCAGGACGAACAGGGCGAGGGCGCCCACGACGATAAGGCTGGTCATGATACGAACTTCCTTTTAGTACGGATTCAGGCCCGGATGACGCGGGCGGTGTTCCCTTCGATGGCGGTAAGGCGCACACGCTCGCCGGATGGGATGTCAGTGTCGGCGACGCAGGTCCATTCCTCGTTGCCGAGGATTGGCTTCTGGAAACGCACGCGGCCTTTCTGGAACTCGGAAACGCTGGCGGTCAGCAGGCCGACTTCGCCAATCACGCTGTCGGCTGTCCAGCGCACATCCGGCTTCTTGTTCCGGAACACCTTGAACCACAGCGCAGTGGTGACTGAAGAAAGCAGCACCCACAGCAGCATCTGCATATCCAGTTGCAGGCTGGGCGCGGCGAGCGAGATGAGCGAAACCAGCACGGCGCCGATGCCGAACCAGAGAATGAAGAACGTGGGCAGGACCAGTTCGAGCAGGATCAGCGCGATACCGAAGACCAGCCAGATCCACCATTGCATGTCCATATGAATGAAGCCTTCTGGGGGAGAGGGCTGAAGTCTAAGGCAACGGAGCGAACAAAGGCCATTCGGGTGCGACCGCGTGAAGCGGTGGCAAAGTCGATAGGACCTGTAGGAAAGCAGTACTAACCGTTACGCTGTCAGGGCGAAACGAGCCAGTCTTCAACCCTTAGACCGGGTACTCGTTGAAACTCGCGCACATTGTTAGTTACCAAAATTAAGCCAAGCGCTCGGGCATGCCCGGCAATCAGTTGGTCGTAAGGACCAATGGGGGTCCCTGATCTGGCCAGCTCCGCACGAAGCTGGCCACTGTGCTCAGCCGCATGGCTATCGTAATCGAGCACTTCAAGGCGCGCGGCAAAGCCCTCGACCACCGAAAGATTGCGCTCAGGATGATCCGACTTCTCAGCGCCGTAGATCAGTTCCATTAAAGTAATTGTGCTGATCGCCAATTGGCCGTGATGGCGATTGAACGCTTCGCGGACGCGTTGCGGTTTATTCTTGATCGTGAAAATGCAGATATTGGTGTCGAGCAGGTACCTGAGCATTAAAAACCTTCACGTTCCTGGTCTGCAGGTTGGTCACGGCTGGCCATGTACTCCGCGCTTGCAGGCTCACTTTCGAACCAGCTGTCCCATGATTCACCAGCAGGTGTGATGATGCGCGTACGCCCAACTGCAACAATATCCACTCGGGTGATGCCATCGGGAAGTGCGACGGATTTTGGCAAGCGGATGGCCTGACTGCGGTTGCTTTTGAAGACAGCACCTTGCTCCATGATGGGCCTCCTAGGGTAGCGACAATGTGTGACAGAAGTTTAGGTTGCATGTCGTATATGTCAATGGGATATACGTCATGACTGGCGAGCAGTCAAAGCGTCAGCCTGGCAAGCAATGCGTCTGAGTGAATGAATGTCTCATCGACCACCGGCAGTTCCGGGCGCCCCAGGATCAATACTGGCACCCCTAGCTCCCGCGCCACGTCCAGCTTGGGCTCGGTCGCCACGCTGCCGCTGTTCTTGCTGATCAGTACGTCGATCTTGCGGCGCGCGAACAACACACGTTCGTCTTCGATTCGGAATGGCCCGCGTGCGCCGATCACCTCGCAACGTTCGTTACCGGGGCAGGCCTCCAGTGCGCGCAAGGTCCAGAACTGATCCGGCGGGATCTCTGCCAGGTGTTGCAGCGGCTCGCGGCCCAGCGTGAACAGCGGCCGCCGGAATGGCGCGAGCGCCTCGATCAACCCCGCCCAGTCGTCCACTTCGCGCCAATCGTCACCCGGCTGTGCCTGCCAGGCGGGGCGGCGCAGCGCCCAGCAGGGGATACCTGCACGACGTGAAGCGATGGCGGCGTTGCGGCTGATCTGCGCGGCATAGGGGTGGGTGGCATCGATCAGCAGGGTAATGCCCGCCTCGCGCAGGTATTGGGCAAGGCCTTCAGCACCGCCATAGCCGCCGACGCGCACCTGGCAGGTCAGGTCCTGCGGTACGCGGCCGATGCCCGCCAGGCTGTAAACGTGCTGCGGGCCCAACTGGCGGGCGATGGCCAGGGCCTCGGTGACGCCGCCCAGCAGCAGGATGCGCGCGCTCATTGAACACCTGCCTGGCCGACGATGCCGCCTTGGCGGTCGATGGCGAACACCTCTACCTGCACCTGCGGCGGCACCACGCTGCGGGCGAAGGCCAGCGCGTGCGCGCAGACGGCGTCGCCCAGGGCGATGCCTGCGGCATGCGCCAGCGCCAGGGCTTGCTGGCTGGTGTTGGCGGCGATGATCGCGGCCTGAAGGTTTGCGT
Organism: Pseudomonas sp. DCB_AW; assembly: GCF_026240895.1. NCBI lineage: Bacteria > Pseudomonadati > Pseudomonadota > Gammaproteobacteria > Pseudomonadales > Pseudomonadaceae > Pseudomonas > Pseudomonas sp. DCB_AW. The sequence continues at coordinate 2,182 of NZ_JAPFCE010000079.1, read as the reverse complement.
CGGCGCCGATATCCGCCGCCCAGCCGGCCAGCTGCGGCAGGTCGATGCTTGAGTGGCGGCTGTGCAGGTCCATGTGCCCGGCCGCCAGCTTGCTGATCTTGCCAAACCCCCCGCACAGGCTCAGGCGCGGTACCGGCACCTTGCGCAGGTGCTTGAGCACGGCGCCGACGAAGTCGCCCATCTCGATCAGGGCGATTTCCGGCAGGCCGTAGACCCGGCGCATGGTGTCTTCGCTGGCGTTGCCGGTGCAGGCGGCGATGTGCGTGTAGCCGTTGGTGTGGGCCACGTCGATGCCCTGATGGATCGAGGCGATGTAGGCCGCGCAGGAAAACGGCCGGACGATGCCGCTGGTACCCAGAATCGACAGCCCGCCGAGGATGCCCAGGCGCGGGTTCATGGTCTTCAGTGCCAGCTGTTCACCGCCCTGAACATTGACCGTGACTTCGAAACCGCCGCGGTAGGCGCACTCGTCAGCCAGGCGTTGCAGGTGTTCGCCCATCATGCGCCGGGGCACTGGGTTGATCGCCGGTTCACCCACTGCCAGCACCAGCCCCGGGCGTGTCACGGTGCCGACGCCTTGGCCTGCGACGAAGCGGATGCCGGGCTCTGCCAGCAGGCGGACCTGGCTGAACAGCAGGGCACCATGGGTCACGTCCGGGTCGTCGCCGGCGTCCTTCAGCGTGCCGGCTTCGGCGCATTCGCCATCGCGGCGGCAGAACTCCAGGCGCATCTGCACGACCTTGCCCTTGGGCAGGGTGATGCTCACGGCGTCGCTGCAGACGCCGGTCAGCAGCAGGCGTGCCGCCGCGAGGCTGGTGGCAGTGGCGCAGCTGCCGGTGGTCAGGCCGCTGCGCAGGGGCGCGGGCTGCTCGTGGGTTTCTTCACGCATCGAGGGGCTTCACCACATCGAGCAAGGTGATTGGCAGTGCCTGGCGCCAGGTGTCGAACGTGCCCAGCGGCTGCGCATGGGCAACATGAATACGGGTCAGTTCACCCCCGTGTCGCTCGCGAAAGTGCGCCAGGGCCAGTTCGCTTTGCAGGGTGACCGCGTTGGCCACCAGTCGCCCGCCGGGGCGCAGCCGCTGCCAGCACAGGTCGAGCACGCCTTCACGCGTTACCCCGCCGCCAATGAAGACCGCGTCGGGCTGCTCGAGCCCTGCCAAGGCTTCAGGCGCCTTGCCACGGACCAGTTGCAGGCCAGGCACGCCCAGCGCATCGCGATTGTGTTCGATAAAACCCTGGCGCCCTGCGTCGGCCTCGATGGCCAGCGCACGGCAGGCGGGGTGGGCGCGCATCCACTCGATGCCGATCGAGCCGCAACCCGCGCCCACGTCCCACAGCAGCTCGCCGGGCAGGGGGGCGAGGCGGGCCAGGGTGATGGCGCGGACATCGCGCTTGGTCAGTTGGCCGTCGTGCAGGAAGGCGCTGTCCGGCAGCCCGGCGACCCGCGGCAGGCGCGGGGCATCGGGCGCGGCGAGGCATTCGATGGCCACCAAGTTGAGCGCTGCAACCGGGGTGTGAGGCCAGTCCTGGGCGGTGCCCGCCACTTCGCGCTCATCGGTGCCACCCAGGTGTTCGAACACGCGCAGGCGGCTTGGCCCGAAGCCACGCTCGCACAGTTGTGCGGCGATTGCCGCAGGGCTGTCGCCGTCGTTGCTCAGCACCAGCAGGCGAGCGCCGCTGTGCAGGTGCGCATTGAGCGCTGCCAGCGGGCGGGCGACCAACGACACCACCTGCACGTCCTGCAGCGGCCAGCCGAGGCGGGCGGCGGCCAGTGCACAGGAGGACGGCATCGACAGCACCCGCATCTCGCTGGCGGGCACCTGGCGCGCCAGGCTGGCACCGACGCCGAAGAACATCGGGTCGCCGCTGGCCAGCACGCAGACCGGTTCGCCGCGCTGGGCGAGCACGGGCGCCAAGGAGAAAGGGGTTGGCCAAAGCAGCCGCTCGCCGACCACGCAGCGTGGCAGTAAAGCCAGTTGGCGCGGGCTGCCGAAGATCCGCGAAGCGCCCAGCAGGGCACGCCGGGCCTGCTTGCCAAGGCCATTGAAGCCGTCTTCGCCGATGCCTACTACTGTCAGCCAGGGTGCCATGTGTTTCAATCCGCCATTTCTGGGGCCGCTTCGCGCCCTTCGCGGGCAAGCCCGCTCCTACAGGCACAGCATGATCCCTGTAGGAGCGG
>NZ_JAPFCE010000078.1:0-21741 GCF_026240895.1 Pseudomonas sp. DCB_AW | reverse complement strand
CCCCTGGAACTGCGCTGGTGGGAGAGCTTCCACGATGCCCGGCTCAGCGCGCTGATCCAGCGGGTCGCCGAACGCAACCTGGACTTGCAGATGGCCAGTGCGCGGCTTGGTGTTTTCATCTTCAGCCGGCAATGCGTCTTCATCTTCCTTCTTCAGCTCTTTGAGCGGCTCTTCACCTTTGGCCTTGCGGCGGATGTTTTCCAGGGCTAACTGCTTGCCCTCGATCTCATCGTGGCGGGCACGGCGTTCTTGCTCGTTGAGGCTGACGGTCTTCTCGTTCATCAGCTTCTGGGCCAGGGCCAGGCGGTCGCGGATGTAGGTGAACTCGGCATCCTTGGCGCTGCGCGCTTCATGCTGTGCCTTGAGCTGGGTCAGGTACGGCTTGAACGGGTCGGCCGCTGGCTTGACCACCGGGCGGATGGTGTCCCACGGCATCGCCTCGGGCAGGGCGCTTTCGCCGATTTCCTTGGTGTCGATGATGGACGGGTAGTCGATGTCCGGCAGCACGCCCTGGTGCTGGGTGCTCTGCCCAGACACCCGGTAGAACTTGGCCAAGGTCAGTTTCAGCTCACCATGGTTGAGCGGCTGGATGGTCTGCACGGTGCCTTTGCCGAAGGTCTGGCCACCGATGATCAGTGCGCGGTGGTAGTCCTGCATGGCACCAGCGAAGATCTCCGAGGCGGAGGCCGACAGGCGGTTGACCAGCAGTGCCAGCGGGCCTTTGTAGAAGGCGCCCGGGTTTTCGTCCTCGAGCACGTCGACGCGGCCGTCGCTATTGCGCACCAGCACCGTCGGGCCCTTGTCGATGAACAGGCTGGTCAGCTCGGTGGCTTCCTGCAGCGAACCGCCGCCGTTGTTGCGCAGGTCGATGACTACGCCATCGACTTTCTCTTTTTGCAGTTCGGTGAGCAGCTTTTTCACGTCACGCGTGGTGCTCTTGTACTCCGGATCACCGGCACGGTAGGCCTTGAAGTCCAGGTAGAAGGCCGGGATCTCGATGATGCCCAGCTTGTAGTCACGGCCGTCCTGCTTGAGCTTGAGCACCGACTTTTTCGCCGCCTGCTCTTCAAGCTTGACGGCTTCGCGGGTGATCGAAACGATCTTGCTGGTCTGGTCGCTCGGGGCATTGCTGGCCGGGATGACCTCCAGGCGCACCACCGAGCCTTTCGGGCCACGGATCAGCTTGACCACTTCGTCCAGGCGCCAGCCGACCACGTCGACCATTTCCTTGTTGCCCTGTGCCACGCCGATGATCTTGTCGGCCGGAGCGACCTGCTTGGTCTTGGCGGCAGGGCCTGCCGGCACCAGGCGGACGATCTTGACCTGGTCGTTGTCGCTTTGCAGCACCGCGCCGATGCCTTCGAGCGACAAGCTCATGTTGATGTCGAAGTTTTCTGCGTTGTCCGGCGACAGGTAGTTGGTGTGCGGGTCGTAGGACTGGGCGAAGGTATTGATGTAGGCCTGGAAGATATCCTCGGCACGGGTCTGGTCCAGGCGCGCCAGCTGGTTCTTGTAGCGCTTGGTCAGGGTTTCCTGGATCTGCTTGGGCTCTTTGCCAGCGATCTTCTGGCGCAGCACTTCGTCTTTGACACGCTTGCGCCACAGGTCGTCGAGCTCGGCCTGGTTTTTCATCCACGGGGCGTCCTTGCGGTCGATCAGCAAGGTTTCCTTGGTGGTGAAGTCGATCTTGTCGACGCCTTTGTTCAGCTCGGCCAGGGCAAAGTCCAGGCGTTGCTTGACGCGGTCAAGGTAACGTTTGTAGATGGTGAAGCCCGGGTCGAGGTTGCCGCTTTTGAGGAAGTCGTCGAACTGCGTCTTCCACTTGTCGAACTCGGCGATGTCGGCCGCGGTGAAGTAGCTGCGCGCAGGGTCCAGCAGCTTGATGTAGCTGTCGTAGATGATCACCGAGCGGGCGTCATCGAGCGGTGGCTTGCTGTAGTGGTGGCGCTTGAGCAGTTCCACCACATTAAGGCTGGCGACGATTTCGTCGCGGTCCGGCTGCAGGCTGTCCCACTTGTTGGCGGCCGCCGCATTGCCGCCGAGCGTAAGGCTGCCCAGGCCAATCATCAGGGCCAGGGCGGTGCTTGGGAGGAAATGCTTCATGCTGATTCGACGTGGAGGCAATTGATCACGCATAGTAGGCCGTCTTTTCCGTTGCCGGTTCCATGGAGCCGGACAAATACTGCAAAAAGCCCGGGGCGAGGGTTCCCCAGGCTCAGTCATGATTCAACTATGGAGGCACTGTGAAGGCATTGCAAGGCGAAGACGGACATGTGGAGTGGGTCGAGGCCGAGCGCCCGGCCCTTGACGCGGGCCAAGTACGCATTCGCGTGGCTGCTGCGGGGCTGAACCGCGCCGACCTGTTGCAAATGAAGGGGCTGTACCCGCCACCGCCTGGCGCCAGCCCTTATATGGGCCTGGAGTGCGCCGGCATTATCGAAGAAGTTGGGCCGGGCGCCGATTGGCGTGTGGGCGAGCGGGTGTGTGCGCTGCTGGCCAGCGGTGCGATGGCTGAAGAAGTGGTGGTCGACGCTCGCCATGTGCTGCCGGTGCCTGAAGGCCTGAGCCTGCACGAAGCGGCGGCGCTGCCTGAGGTGTACGCCACGGCGTGGTTGAACATCTTCCAGTTGGGCGCCGTCAAAGCCGGCGAGAAAGTGCTGGTGCACGCAGGGGCCAGCGGCGTGGGTTCGGCGGCGATCCAGTTGTGCAAGGCGTTTGGCAACCCGGTGTATGTGAGTGTTGGCTCGCAGGATCGCCTGGCCTACTGCGAAGCGCTGGGTGCTGCCGGTGGTGTGGTGCGTAACGAGAACCTCGATGCGCTGGAAGGCGTTGGGCCCTTCGACGTGATTCTTGACCCGGTGGGTGCCAGTTATGGGGAACTCAACCTCAAGCTGCTGGCGCGTGACGGGCGTTGGGTAATCATCGGCCTGATGGGCGGACGCAAGTTCGAGCTGGACCTGGCACAGGTGCTGGGCAAGCGCCTGGAAATCACCGGCTCAACGCTGCGCAACCGTGACGATGGCTTCAAGGCCGAGTTGCTGCGTGAGTTGCTGCAGCAGGTGTGGCCGCTGTTCGTCGAAGGGCGGTTGTCGGCGCAGTTGGTGGATACCTACCCGGTGGAGTTCGCCCAGGCGGCATATGCCGAGCTTGAGACTAACCAAGTGTCGGGCAAGCTGGTGATGGTGATCGATCCGAGCCTGGTGTAAGCAGGCCCGGCCTCTTCGCGGGGCAAGCCCGCTCCCACAGGTAAATCACTGATCCTGAGCCTGTGATATTCCTGTGGGAGCGGGCTTGTCCCGCGAAGAGGCCAGTATGTTCAGCGCAATGATCAGCCCCAAGTCAGAATCGGCCACCCATTGACCTCGGCATGCTCGCGCAACACCGCATCTGGGTTCACCACAAACGGATGGTCCACCTTCAACAACAACGGCAGATCGTTCCGCGAATCGGAATAGAAACTCGCCCCTTCCAGATTCTCCTGCTCCTGATCCAGCCACTCCAACAACCGGGTGATCTTGCCTTCACGGTAGGTCAGCACCCCATGGGTCTTGCCGGTGTACACCCCATTCACCGCCTCCAGCTCGATCGCCAGGTACTCGTCCACGCCCAACCGCGCCGCAATCGGCCCGACCAAGTGCGTACCCGAGGCGGAAATGATCAGAATACGGTCGCCACGCTTGCGATGCTCAGCGATGCAGCGGCAGGCGTCGCCGAAAATGATCGGCTCGATAACGTCCTCCACCCACGGCTCCACCAGGTGCTCGACCTCTTCCAGGGTGCGCCCGGCAATCGGCTCGAGGCTGAAGGCCATGTAGTCCTCCATCGCCAGGTGGCCCTTGCCATAGGCCTCCATCAATTCATGGTCGCGACGCAGGAAGTCCTTGCCGTCGACCCAGCCCAACCGGGCCATCTGCTCGCTCCACAGTGACGCGCAGTCGCCGTGGATCAGGGTTTCGTCCAGATCGAAAATTGCCAGTGCCATTGTGTTGAATCTCCTTAAGCCACTTCCCGCAGCGCCGTGGGGTCGATCGACAAGGATACTCGCTGGCCGTCTGGATGCAGGTCGGCAGACGAGCGGTTGAGCACGTCGACCACCAGTTCCACCTCACGCACCCGCACCCGGTAACGGATGACGTTGCCCAGCAGGCTGTGGCTGCGCACTTCACCGTCCAGCTCGCCATTCAGGCCCAGGGTGATGGATTCGGGGCGAATGGCCAGGCGGCTGGCCACCGGGCGTTGCAGCAGGCGGCTGGCGCTTTCCGGGTCGAGCAGGTTGTAGTTGCCGATAAAGCCCGCAGCAAACAGGTCCACGGGGGCGGTGTAGAGGGTTTCGGCATCGCCGCTCTGAACGATGCGGCCCTGGTTCATCAGGAAGATGCGGTCTGACATCGTCAAGGCCTCTTCCTGGTCGTGGGTGACGAAGATGGTGGTCAGCCCCAGTTCACGCTGGATCGCGCGAATCTGCTCGCGCAGGTGCTTGCGAATGCGCGCATCCAGCGCCGACAGCGGCTCGTCGAGCAGCAGCAGGCGCGGGCGGGTCACCAGTGAACGGGCCAGGGCCACGCGCTGGCATTGGCCACCCGACAGCTGGTGCGGGTAGCGCCCGGCGAAGTTGCCCAGTTCCACCAGGGCGAGCACCTCACGCACCCGCGCCTGGCTCTCGTCGGCCTTGACCTTTTGCATGCGCAGGCCAAAGGCAACGTTCTGTTCCACGGTCATGTTGGGGAACAGCGCGTAGCTCTGGAACACCATGCCGATGCCGCGTTTCTGCGGGCTCAGTGGCACGATGTCCTGGCCATCGAGCAGGATGCGCCCCCCGTCCACCGGGGTCAGCCCGGCGATGCAGCGCAGCAGGGTGGACTTGCCGCAGCCGGAAGGGCCGAGCAGGGTGACGAACTCGCCGCGTTCGATCTGGCAGTCGATGTTTTCGAACACCGGTGTGCCGGCATAGCGTTTGTGCAGTTGCTGTACGCTGACGAAGCTCATGTCAGGTCTTGTCCTTGTTCAGGCGGTTGGCGACCCAGGTGAGTACCAGCACGAAGGCGAAGTAGGAGATCACCAGCGCGCTGTTGAAGTGGCCGCTGCTGTTACGCATGTTGTTCAGGTACACCTGCAGCGTCTCGTAGCGGGTGCCGACCAGCAGGTTGGCGAACACGAACTCGCCGAACAGGAACGAGAACGACAGCAGCAGGGCCACCATCAGGCCTTTGCGCAGGTTCGGCAGCACCACCAGGAACGCCGCTTGCCAGGTGCTGGCCCCGAGCAGTTGGGCGGCGTCCATCAGGTCGCGCAGGTTGATCGCCTGCAGGTTGTTGGTGATTGCCCGGTACATGAACGGCAGGGCGATGGTGAAATAGCAGCCGATCAGAATCCACGGGGTGCCGACCATGGCCATGGGCCCGCTGCCATACAGCTGCAGCAACCCCACTGCGGACACCACCGGCGGCACCGCGAACGGCAGCAGGATGAGGATGTTCATCAGCGCGTCGAGCTTGGGGAAGTGGTAGTGCACCACGAACAGCAGCGGCAGGATCAGCACCACCGACAGTATCAGTGCGCCCACGCACACCAGCAGCGACTGGCCGAATGCCGCCAGAAAGCGCGGCTCGCTCCACAGCGCCACGTACCACTTCAGGGTCAGGCCGCTGGGCAACAGGCTGGCCGACCAGCTGGTGGCCACGGAGTAGAGCAGGGTGCCGGCCAGCGGCAACAGCAGGATGAGGAACAGCAGGTACACCACCAGGCGGTGGTAGAGGCTGCTGGCGTTGGTTTCAGCGCGCATGGTAGCTCCTTTTCAGCAGCCATTGATGGACCACCGTGACCAGCGTCATCAGCCCCACCAGCACCATGGCCAGGGCACTCGCAAGGTTAGGGTCGAGGCTGATGTCACCGGCCACCAGGCCAGCGATGCGGATCGGCAGCACGTTGAAGTTGCCGGTGGTCAACGCATACACCGTGGCATAGGCGCCCAGGGCATTGGCCAAGAGGATGACGAAGGTGCCGAGCAACGCCGGGGTCAGCACGGGCAGGCCGATATGGCGCCAGAACTGCCAGTGGTTGGCGCCGAGCAGGGCGGCCGACTCACGCCAGTCTTCACGCAAGGCATCGAACGCCGGGTACAGCAACAGCACGCCCAAGGGGATTTGGAAGTAGGTGTACACCAGGATCAGCCCGCTTTTGGAGTAGATGCTGAAGTCTTCCAGCAGGCCGATCTGTTTAAGCAGCAGGGTCAGTGCGCCATTGAAACCCAGCAGGATGATGAAGGCGAAGGCCAGTGGCACGCCGGAGAAGTTGCTGGTCATGTTGGCGAAGGCACTGACGAAGTCGCGCAGCCGCGAATCCACATGGCGCAACGAGTAGGCCCCGAGGGTAGCGATGACGATACCGAACAGGCTCGACCAGAAGCTGATCTCCAGGCTGCGTTGCAAGGCTTGCAGGTAGAACTTCGAGGCGAACACCTTGCTGAAGTTTTCCAATCCCCAGCCCGCCTCGGACTGCACGCTGTTGATCGCCACCCAGGCCAGCGGGGCGATCTGGAAGATAATGAAGAACACGGCGAATGGCAGCAGGCAGAGCAGGGCAAGGTAACGGCCGCGATGGCTGGCATTCACTTGAGCAGCTCCCGGCACACGGTCTTGTCGTGGGCCACGCCAAGCAGCTCGCAGATGGTGCCGCACAACTCGGTTTGCAGCGGCTTGGCAGCAGGGTCGAGGCTGAAGCCATCGCCAAAGACGAATAAGGGGACCTCGCGTTCCTCGGCCAGCAAGCCATTGTGCGAGCGGTCGTTGTTCATGCCGTGGTCGGCGGTGACCAGCACCTGATAGCCCTCTTCGAGCCAGCGCGGCAGGTAGTCGGCCAAGAGGATGTCGGCGCTGCGTGCCGCGTTGCGGTACTGGCTGCTGTCCAGGCCGTGGCGGTGGCCGACGTCGTCGATGCTCATCGGGTGCACCAGCAGGAAGTTCGGCGCATGCCGGCGGCGCAGGTATTCGGCGTCAGCCAGCAAGTGCGAATCGGGGTAGCGGTCGTCCCAGTAGAACAGGCCGTGCTGGATCGGCAGCTTCGGCGCATGGGTGTGGCGGTCACGCTGCGCGTCGAACGGTGAGCGGTTGTACAGCTCGCTCATCCAGTGATAGGCCGCCGCTGCAGTACCCAGCCCCGCTTCGCGGGCGTAGTGGAACACGCTGCGCTGGTTGGACAGGCGGTTGACGTTGTTGTGCACGATGCCGCTGTCGATCGGCGTGACGCCGGTGAGGATGCATTCGTACAACGGGCGCGACAGCGACGGTAGCTCGCATTCCACGCGGTACAGCGCGGCGCGATCGGCCTCGACGTAGGCGTGCAGGTGGCCCATGGCATGGTGGGCGACCTGGTGATTGAGGCCGTCGAGCAGGACCAGGATGACGTTGTGTTGCATGGTGGCTCCAGTCAATAACCGCGTTGTCCTCTTCGCGGGTAAACCCGCTCCCACAAAGTTATCGCTATCCCCGAGGGCTGCGCTGTATCTGTGGGAGCGGGTTCACCCGCGAAGAGGCCGGTTCAGGCGCTAGAGATCTAGCCCCTTACTCCATCTCGATGATCACTTGCTCCTGCCACTTCTGCGGCAGTGCCTTCGAAGTCGTTTCCCAAACAGCGGCATCCTTGATCGGCTGGGCAGCACCATACTGCTCGTTAGGCAGCAGCTTGGCCTGCACATCGGCCGGCAGCTTCAGGTGCTCGGCGCGGATCGGCCGGGCGTGGCCGATGGCCAGGTTAGTCTGCCCGGCATCGCTGAAGATGTACTCACGCGCCAGCTTGGCTGCGTTCGGGTGCTTGGCGTACTTGTTGATGATGGTGGTATAGCCCGAGGTGATCGAGCCGTCCGATGGGATCAGCACTTCGAAGCGCTTGGGGTCGATCTGATCACGGTAGCTCAGGCCATTGAAGTCCCACACCACACCCACTTCCACTTCACCTTTTTCCAGGGTCTGGATGGTCGGGTTGGCCAGCGACAGGCGCTTCTGCTGGGCCAGCTTGGTGAACAGCTGCAGGCCTGGCTCAATGTTGCTCTCGCTGCCTTTGTAGGCGATGGCTGCGGCCAGCACGCCGTTGGCGGCCTGGGCGGCGGTGCCGACATCGCCGATGGCAACCTTGTACTTGCCTTTCTCCAGGTCATGCCAGGTTTTCGGGCGTTCTTCTTCTTTCACCAGGTCCTTGTTGATGATGAAGGCGATGGTGCCGGTATAGGCCAGCGCCCAGTGCCCGTCCTTGTCCTTGGCCCATTCGGGTACCTGGTCCCAGGTGCTCGGCTTGTATGGTTGGCTCACGCCCTTGGTCACGGCAATCGGGCCAAAGGCGGCACCGACGTCGCCGATGTCGGCACTGGCATTGTCTTTTTCGGCCTCGAACTTGGCGATTTCCTGGGCCGAGCTCATGTCGGTGTCGCTGTGCTTGAGGCCATATTTATTGGCCAGGTCCTCCCAGGTGCCTTTCCAGTTGGCCCAGGCATCGGGCATGCCCACGCTGTTGACGGTGCCTTCCTTGCGGGCGGCGTCTTCCAGGGCCTTGAGGTCGGTGCCGGCGGCCATGGCCGTGGTACACAGGGCGATGGCCGAACCGAGCAGTGACGCCATGAAGAACTTTTTCATCCGAAGCTCCTTGGGTGGGTGCCTGTTGCGATCGTTGTCGTGAATGAGGCAGTTGTCAGCGACCTTTGGTCTAGGTCAGCAAACCTTGAGCCAAGGTAGGCCGCTTGCGTGACAGTTTGATGTAGGGGGAGGCTTCAACCGGGGGTTCCGGCTGCCTGAAAATACAGCGTAGACCAGATCGCAGGCCCTGATTTAGCGGGCTTGGCCCGAAACTGGCAAAGCCCGTGTGGTGCCTTTGTCACAGGATGTTCATCAGCCCTGCCTAGGCTTGCACTACTCTCCAATTGCCCCGTCATGGGGCTGGCCTAGTCCAGATAGGTAACCTTTGATGCAACCGATGCCCCCGCGTGCGGTAACAGCCATCTGCCACGCCCTGCAGGAGCAGATCGAACACGGCCTGCTGGCGCCGGGTGGCAAGCTGCCGGCCGAGCGCAAGCTCAGCGAGGTGTTCGATACCACGCGCATTACCCTGCGCGAGGCCTTGGCCCAGCTGGAGGCCCAGGGGCTGATCTACCGGGAAGAGCGGCGCGGCTGGTTCGTCGCCCCACAGCGGCTGACCTATGACCTGATCGAGCGTAGCCACTTTCATGCGATGGTGCGTGACCAGGGGCGGGTGCCGAGTACCGAGCTGTTGTCGGCGCGGCTGCAGCCGGCGTCTGCCGTTGTCTGCGCCCGGCTGCAATTGCCGGCGTTGTCCAGTGTGGTGCGGATCTGCCGGCTGCGGCGTATCGATGGGCGGGCGGTGCTGTATGCCGAGCACTACCTGAACCCGCGGTATTTCCCGGGCATTCTCGAGCAGGACCTGGCGCAGTCGCTGACCGAGATTTATGGGCGGGTATACGGCATCGGCTATGGGCAGGTGTGCTTCGAGATTCTGCCGACGGCGTTGCCGATCGAGGCAGCGGCCGCGTTGAAGGTGTCGGTCGGCAGCCCGGGGTTACACATCACCCGGGTCAACAGTGACCAGCAGGGGCACCTGATCGACTGTGACCTGGAATATTGGCGGCATGATGCAATCCGCATCCGCGCTCAGGCGGGGTAATGGGGTGGCTTCTTCGCGAGCAAGCCCGCTCCCACAGGCGCCTCGCAGTATTCGACGCTGTGGTGATCCTGTGGGAGCGGGCTTGCCCGCGAAGAGGCCCTAACTGGACGAGCTGGTTTCGCTCATACCGCCACCGCCCGCCGTCACCACCTGCACCGACAACCGCGGCGTCGCCAGGTCCAGCCCCGCTTCATCCAGCTGGCGCTTCAACGCCAGGTTGAACGCCCGCGACACTTCCCATTGCTTGATCGGCGCGGTCTTGAAGCGCGCTCGCAAAATCGCCGAGCCCGACTCGAAACTCTCTACGCCCTGCAGCTCCAGCGGCGACCAGATATTGCGGCGCATCAACGGGTCGTTACGCAGTTTCTGCCCCACCTCGCGGATCAGCGTGATGGCCTGGTCGATGTTCATGCTGTGCGGGATCGCCACGCGGAAAATCGCGTAACCGAACTCCCGCGAGTAGTTCTTGATGCTCTTGATTTCGCTGAACGGGATGGTGTGCACGATGCCGTCGATGTCGCGCAGGCGCACGGTGCGGATGGTCAGGCCCTCGACCGTCCCCAGGTGCCCACCGACATCCACGTAGTCGTCGATGGCCAGCGAATCCTCGATGATGATGAACAACCCGGTGATCAGGTCGGCCACCAAGGACTGGGCGCCAAAACCGATGGCCAGGCCGATCACACCGGCACCGGCCAGCAGCGGGGTGACGTTCATGCCCATGTTGGCCAGGGCAACGATCACCGCGATGATGAAGATGGCCACGAACATGACGTTGCGGATCAGCGGCATCATGGTTTGCGCGCGGGCGTTGGCCAGCCCGCGGCGCGAACGCACCAAGGCGTGGTGCACGGCCGTGTCGGCCAGGATCCACACCAGCCAGGCGGCGATCAGCGTGCCGGCCAGGCCCAGCAGGCGCAGGCTCACCTCGTGGCCGTCGCCTTCGGCGAAGGTGATCATCGACAAGCCCCACACGCGCAGCCCCAGCTCGATGAACAGCAGCCAGATGAACAGGTGCACCAGGGCATAGGCGAAGTTGCGCAAGCGCTCGGTGTACACCGCCTGGCGCTTGTTGGCGCGTTTGGGGTTGGCCGCGTGGCGGCGCACCAGGCCGTTGAGCACCATGCACACCACCACCAGCACCGTGCACATCAACGACTGGCGCAGCGCGGTGCTGGTGTCGCCGGCCGAGACGAAGGTCGCGAACAGCGAAATACCCACCAGAATCAACGCGGGCGCGAACCAGAAGCTGCCGAGGATCTCGATGGTGTCGCTCAGGGTGCGCCGGGTCAGACGTCGGTCCAAGGGTTGGTTGCGGATCAGGTGGGCGATCGGGCGGCGGAACCGCAGGATGAACAGCCCGGTGCAGATCGCCGCGATGACGTTGGCCAAGGTGGCCAAGGCATGGGCCAGGTGGGTGCCGAGGGCGACGGTCAGCCTAGGGTCGCTCATGGCCTCACCGAAGGCGGCAAAGCTGCCGATCAGCCACAGCGGGCGGAAGGCCTGGTGCCGCAGGATATGCAGGGCGCGGTGGCGGTGTGGGCCGTCGAGCAGCGAGAAGGCGATCACGCAGATGGCCGAGAAGCAGGTGCCGACCACCAACGCATACGCCAGCACCATGGCCATCGACTTGCCCAGCGACGAGGGCAGGGCGAAGCTCAGGTACACGGTGAACACCAAGGCCACCAGCCAGGGCCCGAGCTTGCGCAGGGCAAAGCGCACCAGGTCCCAGGTGCGCGGGTGCTGGGGCAGCTCTTCGGTGAGGCCGAAGCGTAGCCGTACCCGGTGGCCAATCCAGTTGAAGGCGTATGCCAGCAGGCTCCAGACCGCGATGATCGCGGCAAAGCCGAACAGGATCGCCGGCCACTGGTGCACCGGGACCACCAGTTCGGTCAGTTCTGCCTGGGCTTGCTCGATTTCCGCCGCCCAGCGGTGGAAGGGGCTGGCATCGCCGCTGAACTGCTGTTCGAAGTCATGCAAAGCACCACCGATCAGGCCTAGCACGCCCTGTTCGACGGTGGGTTGTGATTGCTTGGTGGCGTCGCGCAGTTTTTTCAGGTCGGCCAGCAACTTGGCGCGTTGCTGGTCGTTTTCGAGGTTCTTGATCACCTCGTCCAGCGACTTGCCCAACGGCTCGGTGGCCTCAGGCTGCGCAGGCGCGCTGGAGCCGAGCAGGCTCGGCAGGCCCGCGGCCTGAACCGGGGTGATGAACAATAACAGCAGCAGGGACAGGCAACGCAGAAGGGCAGGCACCGGGAAATCTACCTCAGGTCAAACGATGGACCGAGTGTAGAGGTTTATGTGGGCAGTTTCTCCAGGATCTTCCAGCAGGTGAGGCCGAAGATGCCCAGTGTGCCGATCCACATCATCAGCACACCGATGTTGCGCTCGCGCAGGCTGAAGCCGATGGTCAGCAGCAGCAGGAACAGAAACACCGGCACGAACAGGGACAGAAAGGGGGACATGGACAGCAATCCTTTTGCAGTGGGGCCATGTAATAAGCATAGCGGGTAGCAGGCGAAGCGGGTTGACCTTGAGCAAGGTGGCCGGACGCGCTGCCTTTTTTGCCTTGTGTAGGAGCAGCCTTGTGCTGCGAAGAGGCCGGTACATAATGCCCCGTTTTATGGGGCTGTACCGGCCTCTTCGCAGCACAAGGCTGCTCCTACACGATAGCGTTATGGCAGGTCGCGGCTGCGGTAGAACGCCGTCAGCACTTTCACCAGGTGCGCCAGGTCATGGCTGCCGCACAACTCGCGGATCGAGTGCATGGCAAAGGTTGGCAAGCCGATATCGACCGTGCGCACACCCAGGTTGCTGGCGGTGATTGGGCCGATGGTCGAGCCGCAACCCATGTCGCTGCGCACCACGAAGCTCTGCACCGGTACTTCTTCGGCCATGCACAGGTGGCGGAAGAACCCGGCGGTTTCGCTGTTGGTGGCGTAGCGCTGGTTGTTGTTGACCTTGATCACCGGCCCGGCGTTGAGCTTGGGCCCGTGGTTGCCGTCGTGCTTGTCGGCATAGTTGGGGTGCACGCCATGGGCGTTGTCAGCCGACACCATCAGCGAGCGCTGAATGGTCCGCACATAGCTGTCACCCTCGGGCAGCAGGCGTTGCAAGGTCTGCTCGAGCATGGGGCCGTCGGCGCCACAGGCCGAGCACGAGCCGACTTCTTCGTGGTCGTTGCACACCAGCACGCAGGTTTCGTCGCTGTCGGCAGCCAGCAGCGCTTGCAGGCCGGCATAGCACGACAGCAGGTTGTCCAGGCGGGCACCGGCGATGAAGTCGCGGTTGATGCCGATCAGCGCGGCATCCTGGGTGTCGTAGAAGCTCAGCTCGTAATCCAGCACCACGTCGGCGTTGAGCTCGTGCTCACGGGCCAGCTGTTCGGTGAGCAGCGCGCGGAAGTCGATGCGCTCGTCGCCGGCGACCTGGGCCAGGATGGGCGGCAGTTCGTTCTGCGGGTTGATCTGCCAGCCTTCGTTGGCGGTGCGGTTGAGGTGGATCGCCAGGTTGGGGATCACCGCGATGGGCAGCTTGAAGTCGATCAGCTGGCTTTCGACCTTGCCGTCACGGCGGAAGGTGACCCGGCCGGCCAGGGACAGGTCGCGGTCGAACCAGGGCGCCAGCAGCGCACCGCCGTAAACCTCGACGCCCAGCTGCAGGAAGCCTTGGCGCTGCAGTTCGGGTTGCGGCTTGACGCGCAGGCACGGGCTGTCGGTGTGGGCACCGACCATGCGGATACCGCCAAGCAGGGGCGCTTGCTTGCCCAGTTTGATAGCGATGATCGAGGAGTCGTTGCGGGTGACGTAATACCGACCACCCGGCACCGTTGACCAGCTGTCGCGCTCGTCCAGGCGCTGGTAGCCGGCGGCCTCGAGGCGCTGGGCCAGGCTGGCGGTGGCATGGAAGGGCGTGGGGGAGGCCTTGAGGAAATCGATCAGGCCAGTGTTCAGTGCTTCGCGCATAACTCACTCCAGACAGCAGTGGCGCGAGTTTAACGCAGATAGATCACAAATTGTGTCGGCCTCTTCGCGGGGCGAGCCCGCTCCCACAAAGACCCCGCAAACCCTGTAGGAGCGGGCTTGCCCGCGAAGAGGCCGGAACTGCCACCCATCAATCAGAACGGTGCCGGGCACTCGAACTTCAACCGCTCCCCGCTGACCGGGTGAGTGAAGCTCAGCATTGCCGCATGCAGGCACAACCGGTCATAGGCCGCCAAGGCTTCAGGGTTGGCATACAAGCGGTCACCCAGCAGCGGGTGGCCGATCGACAGCATGTGCACGCGCAACTGGTGCGAGCGCCCGGTAATCGGCGTCAACTCGACCCGGCAGTGGTCGCCGCAACGCTCCAGGACGCGCCAGAAAGTCAGGGCATGCTTGCCTTGCTCATGGTCCACCACATGCCGTGGCTTGGTTGGCGGGTCGTAGCGCAGGGGCAGGTCGATGCTGCCGCTGTCCAGCGCCGGCTGGCCCCAGCACAGGGCGGTATAGGCCTTTTCGGTCTCGCGGTCGTGGAACTGGCGCGACAGCTCGCGGTGGCTGTCGGCATCGCGGGCCAGCAGGATGATGCCGGAGGTTTCCCAGTCCAGACGGTGCACGATCAGCGCATCGGGGTAGCCGTTTTCCTGCAGGCGGGTGATCAAGCAGTCCTTGTTGTCATCGGCTCGGCCGGGCACCGACAGCAGCAGGGTTGGCTTGTTGACCACCAGGATGGCGGCGTCTTCGTGGAGGATCTGGACGTTTGACAGCGGCATTGCGTGGTCTCGGTTAAATCGGGGAAAACCATTGGGGCCGCGTTGCGGCCCTTTCGCGACACAAGGCCGCTCCTACAGAGATCACGCAGTCCCCTGTAGGAGCGGCCTTGTGCCGCGAAAGGGCTGCAACGCAGCCCCAACTTTCAGCCGGATCAGCGATCAGGCAAGGTAATGTTCAGCTCCAGAATCGAGCAGCTGCCCTGGTTTTCCAGCTCGATGTGCACATCATCGTTGCCGATGTTCACATACTTGCGGATCACTTCGAGCAGTTCTTTCTGCAGTGCCGGCAGGTAGTCCGGTTCGCTGCGCTGGCCGCGCTCATGCGCCACGATGATCTGTAGACGCTCTTTCGCCACCGACGCGCTGGTCTGTTTCTGTCTGCCACGAAAGAAGTCAAAAAGGTTCATGGTTTACTTGCCTCCAAACAGGCGCGCGAAGAATCCTTGCTTCGGCACTTCGATGAACCGCAGGGGCTTTTCTTTGCCCAGCAGACGGTCGACGGTGTCGCTATAGGCCTGGCCGGCATCGCTCTGGTCGTCGAGGATGACCGGGATGCCCTGGTTGGAAGCCTTGAGCACTGCCTGGGACTCGGGGATCACGCCCTTGAGCTTGATCGCGAGGATGTCGGTAACGTCGTCGATGCTCAGCATCTCGCCTTTCTCGACGCGCTCAGGGTGGTAGCGGGTGATCAGCAGGTGTTCCTTGATCGGCTCTTCGCCGTTCTCGGAGCGGCGCGACTTGCTCGACAGGATGCCCAGCATGCGGTCCGAGTCACGTACCGAGGAAACCTCAGGGTTGGTCACGACGATGGCTTCGTCGGCGAAGTACATCGCCAGGTGCGCGCCTTTTTCGATACCGGCCGGGGAGTCGCAGATGACGTACTCGAAGTCATTCTTGAGTTCCATCAGCACTTTCTCGACGCCTTCCTGGGTCAGCGCGTCCTTGTCACGGGTCTGGCTGGCGGCCAGGACGTACAGATTCTCGAGGCGCTTGTCCTTGATCAGGGCTTGCTGCAGGTTGGCTTCGCCGTTGACCACGTTGACGAAGTCGTACACCACGCGGCGCTCGCAGCCCATGATCAGGTCGAGGTTACGCAGGCCCACGTCGAAGTCGACGATGACTGTCTTGTGGCCGCGCAGTGCGAGGCCGGTGCCGATGGCGGCGCTGGTGGTGGTCTTGCCCACACCCCCCTTGCCGGAAGTAACGACGAGAATCTTGGCCAAGGTGTTTCACCCCTAAATAAGTCGGGACAGGTGTCCCAGCAATATGCAAAAAACGGCAACAGGTAAAAAAGTTGCTCTAAAAATGACGGCAAGTATCCGTTAAAGACGGGTGATGTTCAACACGTCACCAGACAGGCTGACTTGCACGCCGAAGCCCCACAGCGGGTCGCGGCGCAGGTCTTCGCAGACCTTGTACTGGCCCGCGATCGAGACCATTTCCGCCGTCATCTGCTGGCAGAAAATGCGTGCTTTGGTGTTGCCTTTGATGCCCGCCAGGGCGCGGCCGCGCATGGCGCCGTACACATGGATGTTGCCATCGGCCAGAAGTTCCGCACCCGGGCTGACCGACGCAGTCACCACCAGGTCGCCGCCTTGGGCGTAGATCTGCTGGCCGCCACGCACCGGCGAGGTAATGATGCGGGTCGGGCGGATTTCCGGTTCGGCTGCCGGCGCCGGCGCCGGCTCGGGCTTTTTCACCTCAGGCTCGGGCTCCAGCGGCCGTTCGCGCGCGCCGGACGGCGGCAGCACCGGCAGGTCGATGGCGATCGCCGCGGCGATGTCCTCGATGCGGTTGGCGCGGATCGCCAGGGTACGCAGGCCATGGTGGCGGCAGATACGCATCAAGCCGGGCAGGTCGATGGCGCCTTCGCTGGCCGGCAGCTTGTCCAGCGCCAGCACCAGCGGCGTGTTGCTGAAAAAGTTGGGTGCCTGCGCGACTTTGGCCGCCAATTGGCGGTCGAGGGCTTCAAGGTCATTGCGCGCCAGTTCCAGCACAGTGATGGCGAGCATGCTGCCCTTGAGCTGGAACACGGAGGCGGTGTCGGGGGTCTGGTTTAGGCTCATGGTCTGCATAGACGGCTTGTTGCGAAAAAAGTGCCCTGACTTATAACGAGAACACCCGTTGCCCGCAACATGCGCTGATCCGTTGTAGAATGCGCGGCCTTTGTCTTTCCGGAAGCTTCAATGGAACGCCCGCGTTTTCGCCCCTATTTCCTTCACCCCAGATTCTGGGGCCTGTGGCTGGGCCTGGGCCTGCTGTGGCTGATCGTCCAGCTGCCTTACCGGGCCCTGCTGTGGGTCGGCACTGCCCTGGGCGCAGTGATGTACCGGGTTGCCGGTGAGCGTCGACGCATCGCCGCGCGCAACCTTGAACTGTGTTTCCCTGAAATGTCCGACGACGAACGGCAGCGTTTGTTGAAGGCCAACTTCGCCTCCACCGGCATCGCTTTCTTCGAAATGGCCATGAGCTGGTGGTGGCCCAAGGCCAGGTTGGCGCGCCTGGCACATATCGAAGGCCTCGAGCACCTGCAGGCTGCCCAGCAGGCAGGGCAGGGCGCGATCCTGATGGCCGTGCACTTCACCACCCTTGAAATCGGCGCCGCGCTGCTGGGCCAGCAGCACACCATCGATGGCATGTACCGCGAGCACGGCAACCCGCTGTTTGACTTCATCCAGCGCAGCGGCCGTGAGCGGCACAACCTCGACTCGTTGGCGGTGGAGCGTGAAGACGTACGCGGCATGCTCAAGCTGCTGCGTTCGGGCCGGGCAATCTGGTATGCGCCCGACCAGGATTACGGCGCCAAGCAGAGCCTGTTCGTGCCGTTGTTCGGCATCCCGGCGGCGACCGTGACCGCCACCACCAAGTTCGCCCGCCTGGGCAAGGCGCAGGTCATCCCCTTTACCCAGAAGCGCCTGGAAGATGGCAGCGGCTATCGTTTGGTGATCCATCCGCCGCTGGCGGACTTCCCCGGGGAGAGTGAAGAAGCGGACTGCTTGCGCATCAACCAGTGGATCGAGGGTGTGTTGCGTGAGTGCCCCGAGCAGTACCTGTGGGCGCACCGGCGCTTCAAGTCGCGGCCCGAGGGTGCGCCTAGGCTGTATGACAAGAAGAAACGCTGATGCCAGGCCCGGCCTCTCCTTGTAGGAGCAGCCTTGTGCTGCGAAGAGGCCGGGGAATGCTGCCGATTATCTTTAAGGCTGCACCGGCCTCTTCGCAGCACAAGGCTGCTCCTACAGGAAGGATGCCATGGCCCCACCTCCGGTAACTGGTCTGATCCTCTCTGGCGGCGGCGCCCGTGCCGCTTATCAGGTCGGCGTATTGGCCGGCATCGCTGAACTGCTGCCCCCGGGCGCGCCCAACCCCTTCCCGGTCATCGTCGGCACGTCGGCTGGCGCCATCAATGCGGTCACCCTCGCCAGCGGCGCTACCCGCTTCACCGAAACCGTGCGCAACCTCACCGCCTTCTGGCAAAACTTTCGCAGCCACCTGGTGCTGCGCAGCGACTGGCCGGGGGTAATCCGCCAGGCCAGCCGCTTCGTCAGCCATAGCCTGCTGGGCCTGGGTGGCCATGCGCCGGTGGCGCTGCTCGACAGCAGCCCCTTGCGCGGCCTGCTGCAAGCGCACCTGGACCTGGACGGCATCGGCCACGCCCTGGCCACCGAACAACTGCGCGCCGTGGCGGTGACTGCATTCGGCTACGAGTCGGGGCAGGCGGTGACCTTCTACCAGGGCCGCGGCACCATCGAGGCGTGGTTGCGCCACCGCCGCATCGGCGTACCCACGCCGTTGACCATCGACCACTTGCTGGCCAGTGCGGCAATCCCGCTGTTGTTCGCGCCGGTCAGGCTGGGCGACGAGTACTACGGTGACGGCGCGGTGCGCCAGTCGGCACCGATCAGCCCGGCGTTGCACCTGGGGGCCAGCCGGGTGCTGGTGGTCGGGGTCAGCGGCAACCCTCAGCGGCCATCGCCGCCGCGGCCCACCCAGCGAGTGTTCAGTGGCCAGCAGCCGAGCCTGGCGCAGATTGGCGGTCACATGCTCAACAGCACCTTTATCGACAGCCTGGAAGACGACATCGAACTGCTGCAGCGGCTCAACCACCTTAGCCACTTGCTGCCTGCCCACCTGGATGCACGGCGCCTGGGGCTGGCGCCGGTGGAAGTATTGGTGGTGGCGCCCAGCCAGCCGCTGGACGAAATCGCTGCGCGGCACCGGCGTGAATTGCCGGCGGCGTTGCGGCTGTTCTTGCGTGGGCCGGGGGCGACGCGGACCAGTGGGGCGGGGGTGCTGAGTTATTTGCTGTTCGAGGCGAGTTATTGCAGTGAGCTGATCGAGCTGGGGCGCAGGGATGCGTTGGTCAAGCGGCGCGAGCTGGAGCAGTTTCTGGGAATTTGATGCAAGCAGTGCTGGCCTCTTCGCGGGCAAGCCCACAGGGGTATCACTGGCCTGAGCGCAGTGGGGTACCTGTAGGAGCGGGCTTGCCCGCGAAGAGGCCAGTAGCTATTTACTCAGCAATCTGCAGCTTGCGCGCCTGGGTATACACATACCGAACCTTCTCATACTCGAACGGCGAGTTGAGCTGGCCATAGCGGAATTTGGTGGTATAGCGCTTGTCCACCACCTGCAGGGCAAAGATTTCCGGGTGATCGGTACTGGTTTCCGGCACATTGAGGAAGTTGACCGCCTGTTCGCCCGCATAGTCCACCACCAGCCCGGTGGTATCGCGCAGGTTCGAGGGGCCCAGCACCGGCAGCATCAGGTACGGCCCGTCCGGCACACCATAAAAGCCCAGGGTCTGGCCAAAGTCTTCACTCTGGCGCGGCAGGCCCATCTTGGTCGCTGGGTCCCACAGCCCACCGACCCCGATCAGCGTGTTGAACATCAACCGTGCGGTGATTTCCGCCGAGCGCTTGGCTTTCAGTTGCAACACGCTGTTGAACAGGTTCGGCACATCGCCGAGGTTGTTGAAGAAGTTGCTCACCCCGGTGCGCACGAAACGCGGTGTTACATACTGATAGCCGCTCACCACGGGCAGCAGCACCCATTGGTCGAGGCGGTAGTTGAAGTGGTAGATGCGCCGGTTGATTGATTCCAGTGGGTCGTAGACGTTCAGCGCCTCCAGGGTGGAGCGTTCGAACTCGCGCTGGTCCAGGCCTGGGTTGAATTTCAATGCCCGCAATGGGTCGATGAAACCATCGGCCTCCGGTGGCAGCGGCGCGGCGGTAACCTGCGGGTCGGCCTCGACCACGCTGGCGCGCGGTGCGACCTCCGCGGCCAGGGCGTTGCCAGCGACGAGCAGGGCAGTGGCGAAGAGGAGTTTGTTAACCACGGAAGAACTCCAGCATGGCGTCGCTGTTGACGCGGTAGTTGAGGTTGCCGCAATGGCCGCCATGGGGGTAAAGGGTCAGGCGGTCACCGAACACCTTGCGCAAGAAGCCGATATCGCCTGGGCCGAGGATGACGTCGTCGGCGTTGTGCATCACGGCAATTTTCGGGCTGTCGCGCAGGTAGTCTTCCAGCGCATACAGGCTGACCTGGTTAACCAACTGCAGGATGCTGTTGCCATCGGTGCGGGCGCGCCACATCGGGATCACCTGCTCGGTCATGTAGCAGTCGAAGTCGCACTGCAGGGCACGCTTGAAGAACGGCGTGAGGCTGCTGCCCTCGGTGATCGGGAACTTCGGCGGAATGATCAGGCCGCGGCGGTTGATCAGGTCGGAGGTAAAGGCGATATCGGCTGCCGAGAAGCGGAACGAGGTGCCGATCAGCATGGCCATCTGCTCGTTGGACAAGTGCTGGCGCGACTGCTGGAAGTCGTACAGCAGGGCTTCGTTGAGGTCGATATAGCCCTTGTCCTGGAAGTAACGGGTCAGCTTGGTGAGCATCAGCTCGTAGAACGTGGTGCTGCGGTCGATGCCTTTGACCTGGGTTTGCACCAGTTTGTCGAGGTTGTTGATCGAGGTGTACAGGTTGACCGGCGGGTTGAGCAGCAGCACACGCTTGAAGTTGAAGCTGCGCCGGGTCTCGTCCAGGTGGCTGACGAACGCCGCGTCCAGCGCGCCGAGGCTGTAGCCGGTGAGGTAGAACTCGCTGATCGGCAAACGCGGGTGCTGGGCGCGCACGGCCTGCATCACCCGGTACATGTCTTCAGCGTCATCCTGGCTGATACCCGGGGTGGCGAAGCGCGAGGCCGCACTCATGAAGTCGTAGCTGGTGGGCGAGGACAGTTGCACCACGTGGTAGCCGGCTTGGTAGTACAGCTTTTTCAGGTATTCGTTGATGCTGCTGGAATAAGGGGCACCGGTGCCAGCGATCAGGAAGATCAGCGGCGCCTTGTGGTCCTGACGGGCCAGGCGGTACTTGAGCTTTTTTACCGACCAGAAGTTGTCGGGCAGGGTGAACTCACGCTCGGGTCGCAGGTTGAGGCTGTAGTCGTCCTGGTCGATGTCCTCATCGCTGGGCAAGGTTGGGCGTTGCTCCGGCGGCGTGGTGGCGATGGTCGCCTCGAACGGGTTGGTCAAGGGGTAGCCATAGCTCGCGGCGTCGATATCCCGCGCCGAAGCGGCCACAGCCATGAGCAGGCCGCCGAGCAGGGCAGCGAGGCGCAAAGATCGATGCATGTAACCCCCAAAAAGAAATACAAGGTGTTGCGGTGTGCAGGCTAGGACCACGGCAGTATGGGCAAAGTTGCCAAGTGCGGTGGTCTTTGGTGTGCTTGTTATCTGCAACATAGCTGCAGGAAGGTGATTTTGCCTTACAACCGGCCTTGGGCGATCATGCACGATTTCGATTTCCGCTATTGGAGAACTGGATGTCTCGTTCGCTGCCGGTCATTGCCTTGCTGTTATTTCTGCCTGCGTGGCTGGCCGCCAGCTATGGCGTGCGTTATGGGTTGATGGAAGACGCGCAGTGGGTGGGGCTGTGTGCGGCGCCCGAGGCGTTCTGGCAGTGCCAGGTGCGCTCGCTGCTGGGGCTGGGTATTCATTTTCAGGTCATCGCCTGGAGTGGGCTTGGCCTGGCGCTGGTGGCGCAGGTGGTTGCGGGGCGGGTTGGGTGGTGGCTGGCGAGTCTGGCGTTGGTGTTCGCGATACCGGCGTTGGTGCTGTATACGGCCAGTATTGCGGTGTTTGCCGTGGTGCTGGCCGGGTTGCGGCTGGTGCGGCAACCGCGTCGCGGCTGATAGGGTCCGCTGTGCGGCCCATCGCAGGCAAGCCAGCTTGTGTCTTCAAGGCCAATTAAACTCAAAAGGGTGAGAGCAGTGGATGGCAGACTGATAGCCAGCGGTGCCTAAAGCACGAGTAGGAGCCTAGTCACCATCC
>NZ_JAPFCE010000077.1:0-23316 GCF_026240895.1 Pseudomonas sp. DCB_AW | reverse complement strand
GCTCTGCTGAACCTGGGCTCACAGCCTTTGCAGGCTCTGCTGAACCTGGGCTCACAGCCTTTGCAGGCTCTGCTGAACCTGGGCTCACAGCCTTTGCAGGCTCTGCTGAACCTGGGCTCACAGCCTTCGAAGGCTCTGCTGAACCTGTGGGAGCGGGTTTACCCGCGAAGAGGCCGGTGCAGGATTAATCAGTCAGGTGCGCTTGCTGAACTGCGCCAGCGCAGGCAAAAGCTGTTTGTCGATCGCCTGGCGCACCGCCGGCAATATCGTCGCGCTGCCGGTATACATCTGCTCGACCATGCCCTTCAGCGCCTTTGCATTGGGCTCGGTCAGCCCACGCACCACCGCCTCGCAGGCCTGCTCGGCGCTGGCCCCGGCGGGGATGTCGAAACCGCGCGCGCGCAGGTGGCCGGCGAGGTCGTCCTGGTCAATCAAATCCGCATGCATCATGGCTGTTGTCCCTTTTATCGCTAAGCGAGTGCTGCTGTGATTTACGACCGATTCTGTGTCCACCGCGACATGCCCGCAAGGGCAGAATGTCGCAATGGCTGCTTTGGCTAAGAACAGGTCGTTTACGGCTAAATCACCCGGCCCTGAAGTGAGCACACTCAAGCCATCTGCCGCAACGGAGGGTTTGGTCACCCTCGCTCGTGCACAGTGGATGTTGCTCGCTCTTGGCCCCGGATGCTCACGGCTTTCCGGGGTTATTTTTTGCCCATACTTCGCTGTTTTCCATGCCGCTACCTGACATTTCTGCCAGGTGACTAGCCTGCGTGTTACCTGCTCTGCTAGAGGCGATGGACTTCCAGTGGAGCGGGATTATGAAAATATCTGCCTATAGGGCATGGCTCGTCATAGCAGGGTGCGCGTTGCTCGCGGCTTGCTCGTCATCGACACCGCTAGAGAGCGGCACTTCAAGCGCGGTCACGCAACTGTTCACGCTTGAACCCACTCCAGATCGCAGTACGCTGCAGAAAACAGCCACGGGGTATCTGGCGACCCTGTTGGCGAACCCGGCTAACGAGGAAATTACGCTGGTTGACGCCAATGCGGAGCTGATCAACAACAGCACTCAGCATTTGGCAGTGACATTGCCCGATGGTAAAACAGCCCAATTCAACGTGCGCGACTTTACTTCAATGGCCGGTGGTTACGAAGGCTGGGTGGGCTATAAACCTTCAGCGTGGAAGCTGAATAACCCTTCACCTGCTGAGATCGATTTTGACCCTCGCTATTACCTGTCGATCGTGCGCCACGGAACCCAGTTGGTCGGTAACTTGATCGTGGATGACCAGCGCTATCAACTGGAATACCTCGGAGGCAGACAGCATGCGTTAATAAAAATTGACAGTTCGAAGTTGCCGCCTGAGGACAGTCAGGATCCAAAGGGGCGTGCAAATGAAGTATCGACAATCAAGACCAACCTACCGCCGAAATCAGCACACAGTACGATCAGGTTGCTGTTTGTCACTACCCATCAGTCCCGTGCTAAGAATCCAAACTACCGTGCCGCGCTGACCCTTGGCTTGCAGGATGTCAATCAGATCGCAAAAAATAGCCAGGTCGCTATAACGTATGAATTAGCCGGTTTTATGGACGCGAATCACGATGAGACCGGGAAAGATTTTGTCACGCTTCTCAATGATCTGACGTACCGCATGCCGGAGGTGAAAGCTGAGCGGGATCGGGTGCGCGCTGATCTCGTCTCGATGTTAGTGGCCAATAGCGAGCTGTGTGGTGGCGGTAAACTGGGTCCAGCAAAAAATTTAGGCTTTTCGGCAATCTATTGCATCTCTTCATTGTCGCACGAGATCGGTCACAACTTTGGTATGACCCATAGCTGGAACGGTGGAAGTAATACCTACACGCATGGATATCAGTATAAACCTGCGTCGGGCTCCCTCAGGTTCCGCACACAGATGGCTTACGATTGCAGTCCGGCCTGCCCTAGGCAAATGTTCTTCTCCAATCCACGCTTGAGTTATCAAGGGCAAGCACTGGGTACGGTTGCGAACCATGATGTTGCTAGAGCAATGAATGAGCGCCGAGAAATAGTCGAAAATTTTTATCCTCACGTAGTGACATTCACCTTGTATGAACATGAAAACTACCAAGGCCAGGCGTGCGTCATCATGCATCAAGGCGGGCAAACTACTTATCTACCGAGCCAGTGCGGCAGTGGATGGAATCGCAAGGTGTCTTCACTGCGAATTAGCGGTGTAGTACCGGGGCTGGCTATTGAGCTTTTGCCAGAGGGTGTGTCTAAGACGAATATCTGGAGCAGAACTTATACTGGCGAGCTAAGTATTCCCACAATGAATGCTGCTCCGCAATTTCCAGCTGGCGTAACTCGCATATGGGGTGGGCGTGCCAATGACTTGCTGACACAAGTGAAAAGTGACGAGTGACGTGATTTGCAGTAGCGGGTGTTGCCTTGCATCCAGCGGTTGCGCCTGAATGCAGGGCAACCATTATCGGGCAAGGCGCATTGCTCTACCAAGGTGATCCGGTAACGTTAGGTCCTCTTGTGAGCGCAGGAGGCTATCCAGCTCAGTTTCGGTCCTCTGGGCAAATGGCACCGATTTAGGCCCCGCCAGGTCCACATGCAACAACATTTGTTCACTGGCGGCCAGCACTTCATCGAAGTCGGCCCGATGCAGGCTGTGATAAACATGCAAGCGCTTGTGATCAAAACCGATGATCTGCGTCTGCACCCACACCTCGGTACCCAGCTTCACTTCGTGCAGGTAGTTGATGTGCGCCTCCAAGGTGAACAGGGAATGCCCACTTTGCCCGCGGCTGTCGGCATCCAGGCCGATACGCTCCATCAATGCATCGGTGGCATAGCTGAAAATCAGCAGGTAATAGGCATCGCGCAGGTGCCCGTTGTAATCCACCCAGTCCTCCTGGACCGGGGTGCGGTAGGTGATCAGTGCGGGCATTGCAGTCTCCTTAATCGCCAAAGGCCATGCCGTGCTTGGCCTTGCTGGTTTTCACCGCGTCCAGCACTGCCAGCAGGGTGTCATCACGGTAGCGCTCCAGCGCCGCAATGCTGCGATCGCCCAGTTGGTCCGAGGTGCCGTCCACAACATCGTCGATCAGCTTGTCGGTCAACTCGGGGGCTGGCAAGTAGGTCCAGGGCAGTTTCAGCGCCGGGCCGAATTGCGACATGAAGTGGCGCATGCCGGCATCGCCACCGGCGAGGGTATAGGTGAGGAAGGTGCCCATGAACGACCAGCGCAGGCCAGCACCAAAACGGATCGCATCGTCGATCTCGCCGGTGGTCGCCACGCCGTCGTTGACCAGGTGCAGCGCCTCGCGCCACAGCGCTTCGAGCAGGCGGTCGGCAATGAAGCCGGGGACCTCCTTGCGCACATGCAGCGGGCGCATGCCGAGGGCGGTGTAGATGGTTTTTGCCGCGTCGATGGCCTCTGGCGAGGTGCGCTTGCCGCCGACGATTTCGACCAGCGGCAGCAGGTAGACCGGGTTGAAGGGGTGGCCAACCACGCAACGTTCAGGGTGGGTGGATGACTCGTAGAATTCACTAGGCAACAGGCCCGAGGTGCTGGAGCCGATGATCGCATCAGGCTTGGCCGCAGCGCTGATCTTCGCGTGCAGGTCGAGCTTGAGGTCCAGGCGCTCTGGCGCGCTTTCCTGGATGAAGTCGGCGTCACGCACGCAGGCTTCGATGGTGCTGACGAAGGTCAAACGTTGTGGCGAAGCGCCTGGCGCCAGGCCTTGTTTTTCCAGCGCCGGCCAGGCGTTGGCGATGCGCTTGCGCAGGGCCTGCTCGGCGCCGGGGGCTGGGTCCCAGGCGACGACATCCAAGCCGTGGGCGAGGGCGCGAGCGACCCAGCCGCTGCCGATCACGCCACTACCCAGGGCGGCGAAGGTCTTGATCTTGGTGATGAAAGGCATAGCGGTCTCCTGTGGGATCAGCGGCGTTTGAGGTTCATTTTTTCCCGGCCCTCGGCCGGGGTCAGCACGCGGGCGCCGAGGCGGGAGATGATCTCCACGGCGCGCTCGACCAGCTGGCCGTTGCTGGCCAGCACGCCACGGTCCAGGTACAGGTTGTCTTCCAGGCCGACGCGCACGTTGCCGCCCAGCAGCACGGCCTGCGCGGCCATGGGCATCTGCATGCGGCCGATGCCGAAGCCGGCCCAGGTGACGTTGGCGGGCAGGTTGTCGACCATGGCCTTCATGGTGGTGGTGTCGGCCGGCGCGCCCCATGGGATGCCCAGGCACAGCTGGAACAGCGGGTCGTCGAGCAGGCCTTCCTTGATCATCTGCTTGGCGAACCACAGGTGGCCGGTGTCGAAGATTTCCAGCTCGGCTTTTACGCCCAGCTCGGTGATGCGCTTGGCACCGGCGCGCAGTTGGGCCGGGGTGGAGACGTAGATCGAATTGCCGTCGCCGAAGTTGAGGGTGCCGCAGTCGAGGGTGCAGATTTCTGGCAGCAGCGCTTCGACGTGGGCCAGGCGCTCCAGCGGGCCGATCAGGTCGGTGCCTGGGCCGAATTCCAGGGGCGTTTCGCCTGGGCCGATTTCCAGGTCGCCGCCCATGCCGGCGGTGAGGTTGACGATGATGTCCACGTCGGCTTCGCGGATGCGTTCCATGACTTCGCGGTACAGGTTCACGTCGCGGCTGAAGCGGCCGGTTTGCGGGTCGCGGACGTGGCAGTGGACCACGGTGGCGCCGGCTTTGGCGGCTTCGACGGCGGCTTCGGCGATCTGCTGGGGGGTGACTGGGACCAGGTGGCTTTTGGAGGCGGTGTCGCCGGCACCGGTGAGGGCGCAGGTGATGATGACGTCGTGGTTCATGGCGGTTCCTTGTGATGTCGGTTCTGGCCTTTTCGCGGGTAAACCCGCTCCCACAGGGGATCGTGATGTCCCTGGCATGCGCTGTACCTGTGGGAGCGGGTTTACCCGCGAAGAGGCCGGATCAGTTGGCGGTCAGCTTGAGGTTGTCCGCAGCGGGCTTGCCATCGAAGGTGGTCACCCCTTCAAGCCAGCGGGCCTTGTCCTCGGGGTGGTCCTTGAGCCACTGGCGGGCCGACTCCAGCGCGTCTTTGTGGTCGAGCAGCGGCTGCATCATGCGGCTCTCGTCCTCGGCGCTGAAATTCAGGTTGGCCAGCAGGCGGTGAGCGTTGGGGCATCGTTCGGCGTAGTCCGGCGCGGTGACCGTCCACACCGTGGCGCGGCCTTCGTCAGGGCCGAGCGCGTCCTGGCTGTCGCCCAGGTAGGCCATGTCGATGTTCACGTTCATGGGGTGCGGCGCCCAGCCGAAGAACACCACCGCCTCCTTGCGCCGCACGGCACGGTCGACCGCGGCGAGCATGCCGGCCTCGCTGGACTCGACCAGCTGGAACTTGCCCAGGCCGAACTGGTTCTTGGCGATCATCGCCTTGATCTGGGTATTGGCCCCCGAGCCGGGCTCGATGCCGTAGATTTTCCCACCCAGTTCCTTTTCGAACTTGTGAATGTCGGCGAAGGTCTTCAAGCCCTTGTCGGCCAGGTACTTTGGCACTGCCAGGGTCGCCCGGGCGTCTTCCAGGCTCGGCTTGTCGAGCACCTTGACCTGCTTGGCGTCGATGAACGGGGTGATGGTCTGGGTCATGATCGGGTTCCAGTAACCCAGGAACATGTCCAGGCGTTTGTCGCGGATGCCGGCAAAGATGATCTGCTGCGAAGCGCTGGTCTGCTTGGTCTGGTAACCCAGGCCGTCGAGCAGTACCTGGGCCATGGCGCTGGTGGCGATGACGTCGGTCCAGTTGACCACGCCCAGGCGCACGTTCTGGCAGGCGGCGGGCTCGGCGGCTAGAAGCGGGGTAGAGACGATGCTGCTCACGGCAAGGGTCAACAGGCTGCGGCGGATCAAGCTGTGCATGGTGGCTCTCCATCGGCAGTGCATATTGTTATGGGGATCGGTCTCTCTGGACCGTGTGAACACGCTACGCTGCTGTCGGGGTGGAAAATCGCACCCTGGCGACCAACACTTGCACCCAGGCGACCACCTTCACTGTGGAGCACAGCAATGCCGCAGATCATTCATTTCCTGTTGTTGCCCGGCTTCTCGGCCATGGGCTTTATCAGTGCCCTGGAGCCGCTGCGTGTGGCCAACCGCTTCAAGGGCCCGTCGTATCGCTGGCAGGTGCTGAGCCTGGATGGCGGCGCGGTGCAGGCCAGCAATGGGATGTCGGTGAACGCCGATGCGGCATTGGGCGCGGGCGAGGCGGGGGGCATTTTGCTGATCGTCGCCGGCTTCGAGCCTTTGGCTTGTTATGGGCCGCCGCTGCAGCAGGCGCTGCGTCGTCTCGATCATGACGGGGTGATACTGGGTGGCATCGATACCGGGGCGGTGGTGCTGGCCGAGGCGGGGTTGCTCGACGGCCACCGCGCGACCGTGCACTGGGAGGCGCTTGAAGCGTTCAAGGAAAACTACCCAGGTTTGCAGGCGACCCAAGAGTTGTTCGAAATCGACCGGCGGCGCATCACCTGCGCGGGCGGCACCGCCTCGATCGACCTGATGCTCGACCTGATTGCGCAAGCCCATGGGAGTGAGCTGGCGGTGCAGGTGTCGGAGCAGTTCGTGCTCGGGCGTATCCGCCCGCGACAAGACCACCAGCGCATGCAGATCGCCAGCCGCTATGGCATCAGCAACAAGAAGCTGGTGAAAGTGATTGGCGAGATGGAGCGCAATACCGAACAGCCTTTGAATACCCAAGTGCTGGCCGATGCGGTGCAGGTAACGCGGCGGCAGCTGGAGCGGCTGTTTCGGCTACACCTGGACGACACGCCCAGCGGGTTTTACCTGCGGCTGCGGTTGGACAAGGCGCGGCAGTTGTTGCGCCAGACCGACATGAGTGTGCTGGAGGTGGGGGTTGCGTGTGGGTTTGAGTCGGCGTCGTACTTTACCCGCTGTTACCGGGCGCGGTATCAGCGGTGCCCGCGGGAGGACAGATTAGCCCGGGCGGTTTGACCGGGCGCTGATCTTTGTAGGAGCGGCCTTGCGTCGCGAAAGGGTCGCGTAGCGGCCCCAAAATCTATGCTGCTATGGAGATCTTGTGGGCCGCTACGCGACCCTTTCGCGACGCAAGGCCGCTCCTACAGAGGATGGCGTTGCTAGTCGATGTTTACTGCTGCCCGATAGACTGCAGGTACTCCGACCGGTCATCACTGCGCTGCGCCACACAGGTGCCCCACGCCGCCTCGAACGCCTTGCTGCCAGGCTTCTCGGCAAAGGTCTCGACCTTGCAATCGGCATCGCGCAACTGGGCCCAGAGTTTTTCCGCCGCCTCCATGCGCCCCACCAAGGCATTGGCCTGGTCGGCTTCGTCGGCATACTGGTCGCGAATGCGCTGGATCAAGTCATCGTAAGCCGACTTCAGCTCCCGCTCGGCCGTCTGCTTGTTGAAGGCCGCGCACGCGTACGTCTGTTGGTCGGTCTCGACGTTGTCGCACGGGGTGCTTTCTTCCTCGCCGGCCTGGGCGCCCGACACGACGGCCAGCAGTACCAGGCATGCCATTGATTTCATCCTTTATCTCCTCAACAGGCTGACGAATCGCAGGGATTCTCGCTCAGCCGAAGGCAACGCGGTAGCTCCCTGACGAAATGTTCATGAAAGCGAGCAAAATGTCGTTATCGAGACTGTCTCTCATCGCCAGATAGCGTCGCAGAGGGCCTGTTGTCGCGCATTGACGCTTTCGGCAAACCCCCTGTCGTTTTTGCATCGGGGCGCCTCGGGGCACAGGCATATGCTGGCCCCAAAGCGCCGGCACAACGTTCGGCGTGACCCAACTCAATAAAAGGGGACAGCCTGATGAGCCCAGCCGAATTACACGCCGACAGCATCGTCATCGACGGTTTGATCATTGCCAAATGGAACCGCGAGCTGTTCGAAGACATGCGCAAAGGCGGCCTGACTGCGGCCAACTGCACGGTGTCGGTCTGGGAAGGGTTCAAGGCCACGGTCGACCAGATCGCCTCCAGCCAGAAGCTGATCCGCGACAACAGCGACCTGGTCATGCCGGTGCGCACCACCGCCGACATCCGCAAGGCGAAAGAACTGGGCAAGACCGGCATCCTCTTCGGCTTCCAGAACGCCCACGCGTTCGAAGACCAGATCGCCTACGTGGACGTGTTCAAGCAGTTGGGCGTGGGCATCGTGCAGATGTGCTACAACACCCAGAACCTGGTCGGCACCGGTTGCTACGAGCGTGACGGCGGCCTGTCGGGCTTCGGCCGCGAGATCGTCGCCGAAATGAACCGCGTCGGCATCATGTGCGACCTGTCCCACGTGGGCTCCAAGACTTCTGAAGAAGTCATCCTCGAATCGAAGAAGCCGGTCTGCTACTCCCACTGCCTGCCGTCGGGGCTCAAGGAGCACCCGCGCAACAAGTCGGACGAAGAGCTGAAATTCATCGCCGACCACGGCGGCTTCGTTGGCGTGACCATGTTTGCGCCGTTCCTGGCCAAGGGCATCGATTCGACCATCGACGACTACGCCGAAGCCATCGAATACACCATGAACATCGTTGGTGAAGACGCCATCGGCATCGGCACCGACTTCACCCAGGGCCACGGCCAGGACTTCTTCGAATACCTGACCCACGACAAGGGCTACGCCCGTCGCCTGACCAACTTCGGCAAGATCATCAACCCGCTGGGCATTCGCACCGTTGGCGAGTTCCCCAACCTCACCGAGACCTTGCTCAAGCGCGGCCACTCCGAGCGTGTGGTGCGCAAGATCATGGGCGAGAACTGGGTAAACGTCCTCAAGGATGTCTGGGGCGAGTAAGCCGCTCTCCAAGCCTGAAAGCCCCTGCCAGCAACGCCGGGGCATCCCAATAAAAAATTTTATGGAGTTGAGTTTCCATGGCCAAGATCGCCCCGCAATTGCCAATCGAAGTCGACAGTGAGACCGGTGTCTGGACCAGCGACGCCTTGCCGATGCTGTACGTGCCACGCCATTTCTTCGTTAACAACCACATCGGTATCGAGGAAGTGCTGGGCGCCGACGCCTATGCCGAGATCCTCTACAAGGCGGGCTACAAGTCGGCCTGGCACTGGTGTGAAAAAGAAGCCGAGTGCCATGGCCTGGAAGGCGTGGCGGTGTTCGAGCATTACATGAAGCGCCTGTCCCAGCGTGGCTGGGGCCTGTTCGAGATCCAGGACATCGACCTGGACAAAGGCACCTGCAGCGTCAAGCTCAAGCACTCCGCCTTCGTCTACGTGTACGGCAAGGTTGGCCGCAAGGTCGACTACATGTTCACCGGCTGGTTCGCCGGCGCAATGGACCAGATTCTCGCTGCCCGTGGCAGCAAGATCCGCACCGTGGCCGAGCAGGTCTATGGCGGGTCGGAAGAAGGCCACGAAGATGGCCTGTTCGTTACAAAGCCGTTGTAAGCCGGAGATAGCGTCATGGCATTCGAAGCAATGTTCCAGCCGATCCAGATCGGCAAACTGACCATCCGCAACCGCGTGCTCAGCACCGCGCACGCCGAGGTCTACGCCACTGACGGCGGCATGACGACCGACCGCTATGTGAAGTACTACGAAGAGAAGGCCAAGGGCGGCATCGGCCTGGCGATCTGCGGCGGCTCGTCCGTGGTCGCCATCGACAGCCCGCAAGAGTGGTGGGCGTCGGTCAACCTGTCGACCGACCGCATCATTCCGCACTTCCAGAACCTGGCCGACGCCATGCACAAGCATGGCGCCAAGATCATGATCCAGATTACCCACATGGGCCGTCGCTCGCGTTGGGACGGCTTCAACTGGCCGACCCTGATGTCGCCGTCGGGTATCCGTGAACCCGTGCACCGCGCCACCTGCAAAACCATCGAGGTGGAAGAGATCTGGCGGGTGATCGGCAACTACGCGCAGGCTGCGCGTCGTGCCAAAGAAGGCGGCCTGGACGGCGTCGAACTGTCGGCCGTGCACCAGCACATGATCGACCAGTTCTGGAGCCCGCGGGTCAACAAGCGTACCGACGAATGGGGCGGTACGTTCGAAGGCCGCATGAAGTTCGGCATGGAAGTGCTCAAGGCGGTGCGCGCCGAGGTCGGTGACGACTTCTGCGTGGGCATGCGTATCTGCGGCGACGAATTCCACCCCGATGGCCTGAGCCACGAGGACATGAAGCAGATCGCCGCCTATTACGACGCGACCGGCATGCTCGACTTCATCGGCGTGGTCGGCTCGGGTTGCGACACCCACAACACCCTGGCCAACGTTATCCCGAACATGAGCTACCCGCCGGAGCCGTTCCTGCACCTGGCGGCCGGCATCAAGGAAGTGGTCAAGGTCCCGGTGCTGCACGCGCAGAACATCAAAGACCCCAACCAGGCTACGCGCATCCTCGAAGGCGGCTATGTCGACATGGTCGGCATGACCCGCGCGCACATGGCTGACCCGCACCTGATCGCCAAGATCAAGATGGGGCAGATCGACCAGATCAAACAGTGCGTCGGTGCCAACTACTGCATCGACCGCCAGTACCAAGGCCTGGATGTACTGTGCATCCAGAACGCCGCGACCTCCCGTGAATACATGGGCGTGCCGCACATCATCGAGAAGACCACTGGCGTCAAACGCAAGGTGGTGGTGGTTGGCGCCGGCCCTGCCGGCATGGAAGCCGCCCGCGTAGCGGCCGAGCGCGGCCACGACGTGACCCTGTTCGAGAAGAAAGACCAGATCGGCGGGCAGATCACCATCGCCGCCAAGGCACCGCAGCGCGACCAGATCGCCGGTATCACCCGCTGGTACCAACTGGAACTGGCACGCCTGAAAGTCGACCTGCGCTTGGGCACCGCTGCCAGCGTGGACGCGATCCAGGACCTGCGCCCAGACGTCATCGTGCTGGCGGTGGGCGGCCATCCGTTCGTCGAGCAGAACGAGCACTGGGGCGCGGCCGAAGGGCTGGTGGTCAGCAGCTGGGACGTGCTCGATGGCAAGGTTGCGCCGGGCAAGAACGTGCTGGTGTACGACACCATCTGCGAGTTCACCGGCATGTCGACGGCGGACTACATTGCCGACAAGGGCAGCCAGGTCGAAATCGTCACCGACGACATCAAGCCGGGCGTGGCCATGGGCGGCACGACCTTCCCGACCTACTACCGCAGCATGTACCCCAAAGAAGTGATCATGACCGGCGACATGATGCTGGAAAAGGTCTACCGCGAAGGCGACAAGCTGGTGGCGGTGCTGGAGAACGAATACACCGGTGCCAAGGAAGAACGCGTGGTCGATCAGGTGGTGATCGAGAACGGCGTGCGCCCTGACGAGGAGCTGTACTACGCGCTGAAGGATGGCTCGCGCAACAAGGGCCAGATCGATGTGGAGGCGCTGTTTGCCATCAAGCCGCAGCCGATCCTCAGCCAGCCGGGCGAGGGCTACCTGCTGTACCGCATCGGTGACTGCGTGGCCCAGCGCAATGTGCATGCGGCGATCTACGACGCCTTGCGCCTGTGCAAGGACTTCTGATCGTTAACAGTCGCCGCCACTGAGCGCGGCCTCTGTGGGAGCGGGTTTACCCGCGAATGCGTCAGCTCTGACAACGCCGTTGCCTGACCGGACGCATTCGCGGGTAAACCCGCTCCCACAAGGGGCCAGTCTCGTCCTCAAAGGCGGCGCAAGAATCCAGCTGTTGTGGGAGCCTCCCATGTTGAACACCCTTATACCCATTCTGCTGTTCGCTGCCCTTGGCCTGGCGGTGCTCGGCGCCCTGCGCCGGGTGCGCATGTGGCGGCGTGGCCGAGCGTCCAAGGTCAATTTGATCGGCGGCCTGCTGGCCATGCCGCGACGCTACCTGGTCGACCTGCACCACGTGGTCGAACGCGACAAGTACATGTCCAAGACCCACGTCGCCACGGCGGGCGGCTTTGTACTGTCGGCGGCCTTGGCGATCCTGGTGCACGGCTTCGGCCTGCAGAGCAAGATCCTGGGCTACGCGCTGCTGGTCGCCACGGTGATCATGTTCACCGGTGCGATCTTTGTCTTCAAACGCCGCCTTAACCCACCTGCGCGCCTGTCCAAGGGCCCGTGGATGCGCCTGCCGAAAAGCCTGCTGGTGTTTGCTGCAAGCTTCTTCATCGCCACCTTGCCGGTCGCCGGCATTCTGCCCGCCAACACCGGTGGCTGGGTGATGGTCGGTGTGCTTGGCCTGGGTGTGCTGTGGGGCGTGTCGGAGCTGTTCTTCGGCATGACCTGGGGCGGCCCGATGAAACACGCCTTCGCCGGTGCCTTGCACCTGGCCTGGCACCGCCGCGCCGAACGTTTCGGTGGCGGCCGCTCCACCGGCCTCAAGCCGCTGGACCTGGAAGACCCGAATGCGCCGCTGGGCGTGGAAAAACCGGTGGACTTCACCTGGAACCAGCTGCTCGGGTTCGATGCCTGCGTGCAGTGCGGTAAATGTGAAGCCATGTGCCCGGCCTATGCCGCTGGCCAGCCGCTGAACCCGAAAAAACTGATTCAAGACATGGTCATCGGCCTGGCCGGTGGCACCGACGCCAAGTTTGCTGGCAGCCCGTACCCGGGCAAGCCGATCGGCGAACATGGCGGCCACCCGCACCAGCCGATCGTCAACGGCCTGGTCGACGCCGAAACGCTGTGGTCGTGCACCACCTGCCGTGCCTGCGTCGAGGAATGCCCGATGATGATCGAGCACGTCGATGCCATCGTCGACATGCGCCGCCACCTCACCCTGGAGAAGGGCGCGACCCCGAACAAAGGCGCGGAAGTACTGGAAAACCTGATCGCCACCGACAACCCAGGCGGCTTCGCCCCAGGCGGGCGGATGAACTGGGCGGCCGACCTCAACCTGAAACTGCTGTCGGAAGTGAAAACCACCGAAGTGCTGTTCTGGGTCGGCGACGGCGCCTTCGACATGCGCAACCAGCGCACCCTGCGCTCGTTCGTCAAAGTGCTCAAGGCCTCGGGTGTGGACTTTGCCGTGCTTGGCCTGGAGGAACGCGACAGCGGTGACGTGGCCCGTCGCCTGGGTGATGAAGCAACCTTCCAGCAATTGGCCAAACGCAATATCCAGACCCTGGCCAAATACACGTTCCAGCGCATCGTCACCTGCGACCCGCACAGTTTCCATGTGCTGAAAAACGAGTACGGCGCGCTGGGTGGGGATTACCAGGTGCAGCATCACAGCACCTACATCGCCGAACTGATCGCGGCCAAGAAGTTGAACCTCGGCCAGCACAAGGGCGGCAGCGTCACTTACCACGACCCTTGCTACCTGGGCCGTTACAACGGTGAATACGAAGCGCCCCGTGAAGTGCTCAAGGCGTTGGGTATCGAAGTGCGCGAGATGGAACGCTCGGGCTTCCGTTCCCGTTGCTGTGGCGGTGGCGGCGGTGCGCCGATCACCGACATCCCCGGCAAGCAACGTATCCCCGACATGCGCATGGACGACATTCGCGAGACCCAGGCGGAGCTGGTTGCAGTGGGCTGCCCACAGTGCACCGCGATGCTCGAGGGCGTTGTCGAACCGCGCCCACAGATCAAGGACCTCGCCGAGTTGGTAGCCGATGTGCTGATCGAAGAGGAAACCCCTGCGGCCCCAAAGTCGCCAACGGTTAAACGTGAACCTGCGGAGGTGCACTGATGAGCGACATCATCCGCCGCGACCCACGCGCCGAGTGGATCGCCCGTAACCGTCTGCACCCGTTGCACGCGGCCATGCAGACGCAACAAACCAGCTGGATGGGGCCCAACGGCCTCATGCGCAAGAACCCGCATGCCATCGCCGCCGGTTTCATCGGCCCCAGTGGCATCAAGCGTATCGACCGCAGCGGTGCCCAGCAGGGCACGGGGGTCGGCGGGCGACGCACAGCGGCGGCGGCCGTCCAGTTGCCGCTGCACCAGGTGCCGGCGCCGGCGTTCTACATTGCCGTGGTGCCGGACATGGTCGGTGGCCGCCTTAGCAGCCACGACCGCGACCTGCTGGGCCTGGCCCATAGCCTGGCCGGCAACGACGGCGCAGTGTTGGCCGTGGTCTTTGGTGAACACAAGGAAAGCAACTTTTCCACAGCCGGCGTCGACCGCCTGCTGGTTATCGAAGGCGAAGCGTTCGAGGGTTATGCACCGGAGCAACTTGTGCAGGGGTTGCGGGCTGTGGATAACCAGTTCACGCCGCGCCACTGGCTGCTGCCCGACAGCCGCACCGGCGGCGGCGAGCTGGGGCGGCGCTTCGGTGCCGCCTTGGGCGAACGGCCCGCGACGCGGGTTTGGCAGGTTAAGGACGGCCAATGCATCGGCCGCGCCGGCGCGGGTCAACAGGACCTGCAACGCGCCGTGCCACGGTTGATCCTGGCTGCGGCAGAATGTGCGGAACCGGTCAGCGAAACCCGTCACGAAGCGCTGCCCGTAGAGTTGTCCACAAGCGTCGCACGCAGCCTGTCGCGTATCGAAGACCTCGGCTCGGTGGCCGTGGACCCGGCCACCATTGCCATGGCCGAGTCCGAGTTCATCGTTTCGGGCGGTAACGGCGTCAAGGACTGGGACCTGTACCACAAGGCAACTGCGGCCCTCGGCGCCACCGAAGGCGCCTCGCGGGTGGCGGTGGACGACGGCTTCATGCCGCGCAACCGCCAGGTCGGTGCTACCGGTACCTGGGTCACGGCACGGGTGTACGTGGCTGTGGGTATCTCTGGCGCGATCCAGCACCTGCAGGGCATCGGCGCCTGCGACAAGGTGGTGGCGATCAACATGGACCCTGGCTGCGACATGATCAAACGGGCTGACCTGTCGGTGATTGGCGACAGTTCGGCGATTCTCAAGGCGCTGATCGAAGCTGTGGACAACTTCCGCAGCGGCGGCCAGCGCGACGCGGCATAAGGGCACGAGCATGAGTACGAAAGTCATCAGCCTGGTTTCCATCGGTGCTCACCCAAGCTCTGGCCGCGCGCGCCGCGCCGAGCAAGATGCCCGCGCCGTGGAGCTGGGGTTGCAGCTGGCTGGGGATAACTTGCAGGTGGTGCATGCCGGTGACCCGCGGGAAGAGGCGCTGCGGGCCTATCTGGGCATGGGGCTGGAGCACCTGGACGTACTGGAACAGCCAGCCGGGGCGGATGTGTTGGGCGTGCTTGGCGACTACCTGCGCGACGCTGGCGCCCAGCTGGTGCTGACCGGGACTCAGGCCGAAACGGGCGAAGGTTCGGGCATGTTGCCGTTCCTGCTGGCCGAGAAGCTGGGCTGGCCGTTGATCGTGGGCCTGGCGGAAGTGGAGTCGATTGAAAATGGCATCGCCCAGGTGCTGCAGGCACTGCCACGCGGGCAGCGGCGTCGCCTGAAGGTGCGCCTGCCGTTGTTGGCGACTGTGGATAACGCCGCGCCCAAGCCACGCCA
Source organism: Pseudomonas sp. DCB_AW (assembly GCF_026240895.1). Lineage (NCBI taxonomy): Bacteria > Pseudomonadati > Pseudomonadota > Gammaproteobacteria > Pseudomonadales > Pseudomonadaceae > Pseudomonas > Pseudomonas sp. DCB_AW. The sequence continues at coordinate 7,962 of NZ_JAPFCE010000077.1, read as the reverse complement.
GAGCGCGTTCGGGCCGGCGCGGCGGGGTGTGTTGGCAGCGCGTAACGTGGCGATTGTCGAAGACGACCTGCTGGCCGAGGCAGAGCTGCAACCGGCCCGCCCACGGCCCAAGCGCCTGAAAGTGATCAAGGCCAAGAGCGGTGCCGACCGGATGAAGGCAGCAACGGCCAAGGCCAGTGGCGGCGGGGGCAAGGTGCTCAAGGATGTATCGCCGCAAGAGGGCGCCGAGGCAATCCTCAAGCTATTGGTGGAGGAAGGGGTCCTGCGCTGAGTTATCTGCCGTGCGTCATGCGCGCACTTTGGAGCAGCCTTGTGCTGCGAAGAGGCCGGTAAATGCACAGTGAATCTTCGCTGCTGTCACCGGCCTCTTCGCAGCACAAGGCTGCTCCTACAGGGCCGGTTCGGTGGCCACGTTAAATGCCGGAAGGTCAATTCAGGGCAGGAATTTTACCCACGAAATCTGTTCGCCAAGGTGTGGATAAAGTGTTTGCGCTTCGCTACAAGGCGCGGAACTCGGGGCTTACGCTGGGTTGATCAAAAAGTGAGCATAAGTGCCATACAGAGAAGTTCTTGGGCGTTATCCACAGTTTTATTTGGAAGAGCGAGCTTCTGCACGGCGTCACTGTGGGTGAACCTGTGAATAAGGTGTTGGAAAGTGCAGAAGCGCCTTGGAACAGTTTGACCTGGCATTTTTGACAGTTTCTGAAAGTGCCCGCCGGTATTAAAGTCGTCGTCACGCCTGTCGAGACGTGAGTCGACCTATGAACCGTGCCCAGTTGTTGATGACGGATATGCAGCGATCTGCCTTGATGGGGTCAGGCGCAAGCTCGAAAATGAGGGCTTACACGCCATATGGGTACGCTCTACTCGGTGCTGGGCCGTTCACCGCCTTCGCAGGCGAACGTCATGACTCAACTTCCGGATGCTACTTACTCGGCAACGGCTACAGGTCATACAGTCCTGGCCTGCTGCGTTTCCTGAGCCCGGATACGCTGAGCCCGTTCGACCTAGGCGGGTTCAATGCCTATGCATATTGCGCCGGTGATCCTGTCAATCGTAGTGATCCGTCAGGGAGAGGTCCGCTGGACTGGGTGGTGCAAGCAATCTTCGGGGTTGGCAACGCGACAACGATCGCCGCAGCAGTCAGCTTCAGTGCCAGCCGCCATGCCATTCCTCCTGCTCAAGCCGTCACCCGCTTGCAGGCCTTCACTGATCGCGCCATAGCAAATGCATTGACCCTAGGCGGCAGTGCTGGGCTGGCCGCACGTTACTTCACGGCACGCGCAATGATGGATCCCTCTCGTGCAGCGATGTTCAATCAACAAGCTACGACCGCGAACCTCGTGTCTGGTGTGTTGGTAGGTTCGGCAACTGTGGTCTACGAAGGTAGGGCAGCGATTCGCTGGGTGAATCAGTCTAGAGCCGCAGGGCGCAGACCTGGCCAAGCTCTGGCGCGGGGCGTCTATGAGTCTACAAACGCCGATCTAATTGTTGGCGCAGCGCGATCAGTGGCACGCGGGATTGCAAGCGTAGCCAGTGCAGTAGGGGATGCCGCGCGTGCTGTGTATCGGAAATTCAAATGGTGGAACGCGGGCGAGAAAAACATCGAGGTTAGGGATGGGAGGTTCACTCAGCATAACGAGTTGTGAGTATCGTCAATGCCTGAGCATGAGCACTTGAATGGGGCTTGTTCACCCTATGCAGACTCACGTCGTTCAGGTGGCCGTGCGCTGGCCTTCTGCGGCGAACGTCGCGACGGTCGCCCAGGCAGCCGCATCTGCTGCCACCCGGGCTTGTATCAACTTACTGCGCCTGCACTTCCTTCAAATACGGCGCTGGCTCCGCCCCCAGGTTCTCCAGCACCCGCTGGCTGTACCAGTCGATGAAGTTCACCACACCAAACTCATAAGTCTTCGAGTACGGCCCTGGCTGGTACGCCGTGGAGTTGATCCCACGCTGGTTCTCTTCCGCCAGGCGGCGGTCCTGGTCGTTGGTGGCGTCCCACACCTTGCGCATCTGCGCAGGGTCGTAGTCGACGCCTTCGACCGCGTCCTTGTGCACCAGCCACTTGGTGGTGACCAAGGTCTCCTGGGCGCTGATTGGCCACACGGTGAAGACGATCATGTGATCGCCCATGCAGTGGTTCCACGAGTGCGGCAGGTGCAGGATGCGCATCGAGCCGAGGTCCGGGTTCTTGATGCGGCCCATCAGCTTCTGGCAGGCCTGCTTGCCGTCCATGGTCATCGACACGGTGCCCTTGAGCAGCGGCATGCGCACGATGCGGTTACGCAGGCCATGGCTCTTGTGCAGGTACGGGATTTTCTCGGCGTCCCAGGCAGCGGCAGAGGCGGCCACGTGGTCCTTGAATTCCTGGCTGGCACGCGGGTCGTTGGTGTCGTCCCATTCAAGCAGGGTCTTCAGCAGCTCGGGGTGCGAGCCGCTGCAGTGGTAGCACTCGCGGTTGTTTTCCAGTACCAGCTTCCAGTTGGCCTTCTCTAGCAACTGGGTCTGCACCGCGATCTTGGTGTTCTCCATGTCGTACGGTTCCATGTAATGGTCCAAAGTGGCCAGGAACTCGTCGATGGCTGGCGGGTTTTCCGCCAGGCTGATGAAGATGTAACCCCCCGCGACCTTCACGTTCACAGGCTTGAGGCCGTATTCCTTCATGTCGAAGTCGGCGCCCATTTCGGTGCCGGCGAACAGCAGGCGGCCGTCAAGCTCGTAGGTCCACTGGTGGTAATGGCAGACCAGCTTGGCCACCTTGCCCTTGTCGCTGGTGCACAGGCGCGAGCCGCGGTGGCGGCAGACGTTGTGGAAGGCATGCACCTTACCTTCGGCGCCACGGATGACGATGATCGGGTTCTTGCCGATCTGCAGGGTGATGAAGTTGCCTTTGGCCGGAATCTCGCAAGTCATGCCGGCGATCAGCCACTCTTTGTGGAAGATCTCCTGCATGTCGATCTGGAACAGACGCTCGTCGGTGTAGAAAGGCTGGGGCAGCGAGTAGGTGCGCTCGCGGGTTTGCAGCATCTCGGCGGTGGCCTTGCGTGCTGCTTCCAGTGGATCGCCCAGGCTCAGGGTTGCGGTGACGTCCATCGTGTGGTCCTCGGGGCCGTGTGCGGCCGGCAAAAGGTGGCTAATCATTGTTGTGGTGCCGCAAGGCTGTCGTTAAAAAAACAGCAGGTTCTTTTGCCGTGGAGTGTGCGTCCGAAGGCGTCGTGAACCGTATCCATGGGCGACATGGCCGATTTGAATAACGACGCCACAGCCCTTGTAGCATGGGGCTGGTCGCGATAAGTACGCCGATGTCGCAGGCAGGAATGTACGTCGCCTTCAGCTTGCGCATTATCGACGCCATAAAAAGGCCAATAGTCGGCTGCTGGAGATGAACATGTCCGATACCTTCCTCAATCCGGTCACCACCCAGACCTGGGCCAACGGCCGCCACATCGTGCGCTGCGTCAAGGTCATCCAGGAGACCTGGGACGTGCGCACCTTCTGCTTCATGGCCGACCAACCGATCATGTTCTTCTTCAAGCCAGGGCAGTTCGTCACCCTGGAGCTTGAGATCGAAGGCAAGCCGGTGATGCGCTCCTACACCATCTCCAGTTCGCCGTCGGTGCCTTACAGCTTCTCGATCACCGTCAAGCGGGTGCCGGGCGGGCATGTCTCCAACTACCTGCACGACACCATGCACGAAGGCGCCGAACTGCCCGTGCACGGGCCGGTGGGGTTGTTCAACGCCATCGACTTCCCGTCGGGCAAGGTGCTGTACCTCTCGGGCGGTGTCGGTATTACCCCGGTGATGTCGATGGCGCGTTGGTTTTACGACACCAACGCCAATGTCGACATGGTGTTCGTGCACAGCGCCCGTTCGCCGAAAGACATCATCTTCCACCGCGAGCTGGAACAGATGGCCTCGCGCATCCCCAACTTCAGCTTGCACATCATTTGCGAGAAGCACGGGCTGGGCGAGCCGTGGGCGGGTTACCGCGGGTACCTGAATCAGCGCCTGATGGAACTGATCGCGCCCGACTATATGGAGCGCACGGTGTTCTGTTGCGGCCCGACGCCGTACATGACCGCGGTCAAACGCATGCTGGAAGCCGTCGGCTTCGACATGAAGAACTACCACGAAGAATCGTTCGGCGCGACGCCCGCAGAAGCCAAGGCCGATGCTGTGGAGCATGCCGAGCAGGCCGCGGATGCACCGGAAGTGGATGTTTCGGACCTCAACCTGGTGGAGTTCATTGGCAGTGAGAAGAGCATCCGCATCGCCCCGGGCGAGACCGTGCATGCGGCGGCGGCGAAAGTTGGGCTGATGATCCCCAAGGCTTGCGGCATGGGCATTTGCGGGACATGCAAGGTGCTCAAGCTGGGTGGCGAGGTGGAGATGGAACACAACGGCGGGATTACCGAGGAAGACGAGGCCGAGGGGTACATCCTGTCGTGCTGCAGTGTGCCGAAAGGGGATGTGCGGATCGATTACTGATCCGTAGATCAAAGGGGCCGCTCTGCGGCCCATTCGCGGCCGGTCCGACGCCTCGGCAAGGCCGCTCCCACAGGTTCACCGCAGGCTTGAGGGTTGTGGGGACTTGTGGGAGATCCAAAGGGGCCGCTTTGCGGCCCATTCGCGGCACAAGGCCGCTCCCACAGGTTCACCGCAGGCATGAGGGTTGCGGGGACTTGTGGGAGATCCAAGGGGCCGCTCCCACAGGTTCACCGCAGGCTTGAGGGTTACGGTGATTTTTGTGGGAGCGGGCTTGCCCCGCGAAGGGGCCATCAGATCCACACAGCATCCCAATGTGGATAATCGCCAGCACGGTCTACAAGCCCTGCTCTTATGGGGTTGGCAACGATGTACCTCGCCATTTGCAGCACAGTCTCCTCCCGGCGCAAAGCCCGGTCCTGATAGCCCGGCTGCCATATCTTTTCGCGCCGCATACCCCGCTGATAAAGCGCATGACTGCTGCGCGACTTGAACCTGCGCATCAGGCAGTACAACGTGCCACTTCGCAATTCGATCAGCCAATGCACATGGTCAGGCATTACTACCCAGGCCAAGGATTGGCAATGCCCATCGAGCTCGGCCTGTCTCAGTTGCTGGATCACGCCTCGGGCAAACTGCAGTTGAGTGAAGATCCGCTTGCGTTCAAGAGTGACCGTGGTCAGCAGGTATATCCCGCCCGGCTGAGAAAAACGGCCACGGCGCAGTAGGTGGGATTGGGCACGGTCCATGTGAGGCTCCCTGAAATAAGATTCAGGTGAAACACTAGGTTAGCGGGTAGTGGCCTGAGACTGGAAATGGTTGCTGGATGTTGGGGGGCAGTGCCGGCCCTTTCGCGGGGCCAGCCCGCTCCCACAGGTTCACCGCATATTTCAGGCTTGCGCAGAACCTGTGGGAGCGGGCTTGCCCCGTGAAAGGGGCCGCAGGTCAGGTACGGAAGCGCGCTACCAGCCCATTCAAATCCACCGCCAACCGCGACAACTCGGCACTCGCCGCGCTGGTCTGATGCGCCCCGGTCGCGCTCTGCACCGACAGGTCATTGATATTCACCAGGTTGCGGTCCACCTCGCGGGCCACCTGGGCCTGCTCTTCGGCAGCACTGGCAATCACCAGGTTACGCTCGTTGATCTGCGCCACCGCACCCGCAATGGTGTCCAGCGCCATGCCCGCACCCCGGGCGATATTCAAGGTCGACGCGGCACGTTCGGTGCTGGTGCGCATCGACTCCACCGCCTCTTCGGTCCCGCCCTGGATGCTGCCGATCATCCGCTCGATTTCGCTGGTCGACTGCTGGGTACGATGGGCCAATGCCCGCACTTCATCCGCCACCACGGCAAAGCCGCGGCCTGCCTCACCGGCACGGGCCGCTTCGATCGCGGCATTGAGCGCTAGCAGGTTGGTCTGGTCGGCCAGGCCGCGAATCACATCCAGCACTTTGCCGATGTCACGCGACTGCTCGGCCAGGTGAGTGATCAGCGTGGCAGTGGCCTGCACATCACCGCTCATGCGCTCGATGGCGCCGACGGTCTCCAGTACCAGGTCGCGCCCGTCGCCGGCCGAACGGCTGGCTTCACCAGAGGCCTCCGAGGTGCTGACCGCATTGCGCGCTACTTCTTCCACGGCGCTGGTCATCTCGGTGACTGCGGTGGCGGCCTGCTCGATTTCGTTGTTCTGCTGCTGCAAGCCACGGGCGCTTTCGTCGGTGACGCTGTTGAGCTCTTCCGCCGCCGAGGCCAGTTGGGTTGCCGAACCGGCAATCAATTGCAGGGTGTCGCGCAGTTTCTCCTGCATGCGGGCCATGGCGCGCAGCAGGCGTGCGGCTTCGTCGGTGCCTTCGGCACGGATGACGTGGGTGAGGTCGCCGTCGGCCACCTGCTCGGCGCATTTGAGCGCCTCTTCGATCGGTTTGACGATACTGCGGGTCAGCAGGAAGGCGCACAGCAGGGTCAGCACCGTGGCTGCGATCAACAGGCCAATCACCAGGGCGAAGGCAGAGGCGTACTGGCTGGCAGCCGTTTCATTGGTGGCGCGGGTCTGGTCGGTGTTGATGCGCACCAAGGTGTCCATGACCTTGTTGATCTGCTCGGAGTTGGCCAGCAGGTCGCGGTTGAGCAGGTCGCGCAATTCGTCGGTGCGGTCCGCCTGGCTCAGGCTGCGCATGCGCGCCTCCAGCTGGCGGTACTGATTGAGCAGTTGGCTGTATTGATCGTAAGCCGCTTGCTCGTCGCGTGCGCCGATCATGGGCTCGTAGGCACGGCGCGCCTGGTCGATCTGGGTGTTGCGTTGGTCCAGCAGGTTGAGGGTGTCGCGCTGCGTCTCTGGGTCGCGGTTGAGCAGCAGGCGATAGGAAAGGGTGCGCATGCGCAGGTTCAGCGCAGTAAGTTCGTCCAGCGTCTTGATGCTGGGCACGCTGATGCTTTCGATGGCAACGCCGGCCTGGCGGATGTTGCCCATCTGCATCAGCGAGAAGATGCCGAGGCCGAGCATCAACAGGCCGATCAGCGCGAAGCCGAGCAGCGCGCGCGGGGCGATATTCATGTTGCGTAGGGACATGAGGGGCGTAATCCAGGCAAGGGGAAGAGGTCGCAGGGGATGGCGACGAAATATGACTTGCCTGGCTATCGGTCGTGACTGGTCAGTCTTGAGCGAGACCGGTGAAAATTGTGAGCGCGCTAACCTTTTCCTGACCGGCGGTTGATCCAGGTCGGAACAAGCGGGCGCTTACCCTGTCAATCTGCGGGTTAGAAACCTTAAGAATCCGATATTTAATGGCGAGGACTCACGCTTTTCTTTATCGTGTGCGGCCTTTGCAACAACCTGAGATAGACCCCATGCTGGAAGCCTCCCTGAATCAAATCGAGCAACTGGTCAGCGACCTGATGCAGAAAAACGCTCAACTCACCGAGCAGAACTCTACCCTGGGTCAGCAATTGGCCCAGGCCAAGGAAGAAAACGAGACCCTGCAGCTGTCGCTGATGGAGCAGGAAGAGAAGAACGGCGCTACCGCCGCGCGCATCCAGGCGCTGGTTGACCGCGCCAATGCGGGTGTCGTCAACGCATGAGTCTGCAAGCGCAGCCGGTCAATGTCGTGTCGATCCTCGGCAGCGACTATTCGATCAAGGCGCCCGAAGGCCAGGAAGAAACCCTGGCCCAGGCGGTGCGGATGCTGAACACCGCCCTGGCCGAGACCAAGCGTTCGTACCCGACCCTGATCGGTGACAAGCTGCTGGTGCTGGCGGCCCTGAACCTGTGTTCCAAGCAGGTTGAGCTGCAAAAAGAGCATCAGCAGACGCTGGCGCGTACCCAGGCGCAGATCGACGCCACGGTGGACGCGATCGTTCGGACTATCGCCGAACAATAAAGCACTCCGCGATCCCTTGTAGGAGCAGCCTTGTGCTGCGAAGAGGCCGGTGAAAACGCAGTGATTTCCGCTGCTGTCACCGGCCTCTTCGCAG
>NZ_JAPFCE010000076.1:0-23650 GCF_026240895.1 Pseudomonas sp. DCB_AW | reverse complement strand
CGAAGAGGCCGGTGACTTCACAGTGAATCTGCGCTGCTGTTACCGACCTCTTCGCAGCACAAGGCTGCTCCTACCTGGATCGCGCAGGGCCGCATTTAATCTGCCGGCTGTTTGAACACGTAAAACAGGTTCGGCTCACTGACCAGGTAAATGGTCCCGGCCTCATCCATCGCAATCCCTTCCGCCTGCGGCACCGTCTCCTTCAACCCCTGGTACCCCTTGCGCAGCGACAAGGTACTGAGCGGCTTGCCCTTCACATCCAGTTCCAGCACCAGCCGCGATTCATCCGACAGCGCCAACAAATGGCCGCTGCGCTCGTCGAACTGCAAACTCGACAGGTCCCGCACAAACAAACGCGAGTCACGCTTGCGGTCCTGCACCACATGCACGGCATAAGGCTGCTCGGGGTTGTCATGCGGGAAGCCATGCACCTCGTAGATCAGCATCGGGTCGCGCTCCTTGGCCACGAACAGGCGCTTGCCGGCCGAGTCGTACGCCAGCCCCTCGAACCCCTTATTGCCGTTCAGGCCAATGCCCAGGGTCAACTGCTCGGCATCGCCGGCATCGAGGAACAGCGTGTCATCGTCCAGGCGCACGCGAATCAGCCGTTGCTGGCGCTCGTCGGTGATCACGTAGCTGTTGGGGCCCACGTACTCCACCGCCTCCGGGTCGCCAAAGCCGGTCAGTGGCACGCGCCGCAGGATGCGCCCGTCCAGCGACAGCTCGATCAGCTCCGAACGCGCATTGGTCACGGTGAACAGGGTCTTGCGGTCTGGGTCGTAGGTCAGCGCCGAAATGTCATCGTCCAGCCCCTCGACAGGCTGCGCCTCGACCACCACCCGATAACGGTCCAGGCCGATGCCCTGCTCGGCTGGCTGCCACCAGGTTTTCAGGTTGAACCAGCCGCGCTCGAACAGGCGAAACTCCTGCCCGGCCCAGCCGAGCAAGAGCAGGCCAATTAAGGCCGGAATCAGTGACAGGCGAAGATAGCGACGCATTTGGGGACAGACTCGACGTAAGGGTGGCGAATCTAACCATGAACAACTGAATCAAAGCTTAATGCCAGCATCCGACAAGTCTGATGTTGCTGTCAGTTTTTCTTGAACCGATAGAAAAGCGCCGGCTCACTGACCATGTACAGGTTGCCCTGGTCATCCATGGCCACGCCTTCGGCACGCGGGATGGTGTGCTCAAGGCCGTTGAAACCGCCCAGCAAGGTCATGAAGCTGACTTGCTGGCCCTGCTCATCCAGCTCCAGCAGCATGTTGGAGTCCGCCGACAGCACCAGGAGGTGCCCCGTGCGCGGGTCGACGCCGAGGGCCGACAGGTTGCGCAGGTCGAGTTCATCACTGGGCAGCAGCTGCTTGTCGCCCTTGAGCGGGCTACGGCCATCGGTGCTCCAGGTGTACAGCTTGGGCGGGCGCTCTTCGCCGATCACCAGGCGTTGACGCATCGGGTCCCAGGCCACGGCCTCGAAGCCCTTGTTGCTCTTCACCGACTTGCCCAGGTCGTAGCTCGGGAAGTCGCCATGGTTAAGCGACGTGGTGTGCGCATCCACCTTGACCACAGTCAGGTCGTGCAGCCGTTCGTCGACGATTGCCAGGTGCCCGTCCTCCATCACGGCCAGCCCTTCCGGGTTGTTCCAGCCATTCAATGGAATCTGGCGCAGCACGTTACCGTCCAGGCTGAGCTCGACCAGGAACGGGTTCTTGCCCATGACGGCGAACAAGGTGCGGGTTTGCGGGTTGAAGGCCACGTCCGAGGCTTCGTCATCGTCCATGCCGGGCAGCGGTTTGGCGTCGATATCGGCCTGATAGGCCGGCAGCCAGACGCTCTCGCTTTGCTCGGCGGTGCTTTCAAAGCTTTCCTTCACCCACAGTGCCCCGCGGTCATCCCAGTGCATGGCCACGGATACGCCATAGCCGATCACCGCTGCAACTGCCAGGCCGAACGGCCAGCGCAGGTAAAAGCGACGCTTGGGAGTTGCCGGGGCGCTGGAGCGAGATGGCATACGTGGATCCTGGGAAAATGGGCGTAGGTCCGCGCATTATCCAGATAAGGTGTGAAAAATCGGTAAACAGTGCCGGCCTCTTCGCGGGCAAGCCCGCTCCCACAGGCATTTCACAAGCTTCAAGTTTTATGCAGTCCCTGTGGGAACGGGCTTGCCAGCTCCCACAGGTATTTCACAATGTCAGGTCTTGTGCAGCCCCTGTGGGAGCGGGCTTGCCCGCGAAGAAGGCAACGCGGTTCCGGTTCAGAGCACCCGGCTTTCGAAGCGGCTCACACCCGGCAATTCAATCACCAGCTCATCACCCACATTGAACGGCCCTACGCCCGCCGGGGTACCGGTCAAGATCACATCGCCCGCCTGCAGCGAGAAATGCGCCGCCATGTACTGGATCATCGGTACGATCGGGTTGAGCATCAACGCGCTGTTGCCGTCCTGCACCACTTGGCCGTTGAGGGTCAGGCGCACCGGGATGTCGGTCACATCCTCGAAACTGGCCGCCGAAACGAACGGCGGCAGCACGCAGGCGCCGTCAAAGCTCTTGCACAGCTCCCAGGGCAGGCCCTTTTCCTTGAGCTTGGCCTGCACGTCGCGCAGGGTCAGGTCGAGCGCCGGGGCGTAACCGGAGATGGCGTCCAGCACCTCTTCTTCGGTTGGCTTGGTGGACAACGGCTTGCCCAGCAGCACAGCAATCTCGGCCTCGTAATGCACAACGCCACGGTCGGTCGGGATCTTGAAACCACCTTCCAGCGGCACCACGCAACTGCCCGGTTTGATGAACAGCAACGGCTCGCTGGGGATCGGGTTGTCCAGTTCCTTGGCATGCTCGGCATAGTTACGACCGATGCACACCACCTTGCCCAACGGGAAGTGGATGCGCGTGCCGTCTACGTACTGGTGCTGGTAACTCATGGCCGACTCCTCTGCATACTGCTTATTATTCAGGAGCGAAGATCTTACCCGGATTCATGATGCCGTTAGGGTCGAAGACGGCCTTTATTGCCTTCATGCAGGCGATTTCTTCGGCCGAGCGGCTGTAGCCGAGGTAGTCACGCTTGGTCATGCCCACGCCATGCTCGGCCGAGATCGAGCCGTTGTAGCGCTGGACGATTTCGAACACCCACTTGTTGACCTTGGCGCAGGAGGCAAAGAAGGCATCTTTGCTCATGGCGTCGGGCTTGAGGATGTTCAGGTGCAGGTTGCCATCGCCGATATGGCCGTACCAGACCACCTCGTAGTCCGGATAATGCTCGCCGACGATGGCATCGATGTCGCGCAAAAACGCCGGCACCTTGGAGACGGTGACAGAAATGTCGTTTTTGTACGGGGTCCAGTGGGAGATGGTTTCGGACAGGTACTCACGCAGCTTCCACAGGTTTTTCAGCTGCGTTTCGCTCTGGCTCATCACCCCGTCCAGCACCCATCCCTGCTCGACACAGTGCTCGAAGGTGGCCAAAGCTTCGTTGGCGACCTCTTCGGTGCTGGCCTCGAACTCCAGCAGGGCATAAAACGGGCAATCCGTCTCGAAAGGCGCCGGCACATCGCCACGGCCCATGATCTTGGCCAGGCCCTTGTCGGAAAAGAACTCGAAGGCCGTCAGGTCGAGCTTGGCCTGGAAGGCATGCAGCACCGGCATGATCGAGTCGAAATCCGGCGTGCCCAGCACCATCGCGGTGAGGTTGCGCGGGGCGCGGTCCAGGCGCATGGTCGCTTCGACCACAAAGCCCAGCGTGCCCTCGGCACCAATGAACAGCTGGCGCAGATCGTAGCCGGTGGCGTTCTTGATCAGGTCTTTGTTCAGCTCCAGCAGCTCGCCCTTGCCGGTAACCACTTTCAGCCCGGCCACCCAGTTGCGGGTCATGCCGTAGCGAATCACCTTGATGCCGCCGGCGTTGGTGCCGATGTTGCCGCCAATCTGGCTGGAGCCGCTGGAGGCGAAATCGACCGGGTAATAAAGGCCGTGCTCTTCGGCAAAGTTCTGCAACTGCCGGGTGATGACGCCTGGCTGGCAGACCACCGTGCGGTCGAAGGCGTTGAAATCGAGAATCTGGTTCATGTAGTCGAACGCGACCACGACCTCGCCATTGGCCGCCACGGCACCGCCCGACAGCCCGGTACGCCCACCGGACGGCACCAGCGCTACCTGATGGCGGTTGGCCCAGGCAACGATGGCCTGCACCTGCGCGATGCTCTTGGGGAACACGATGGCCGTGGGCGCTGGCGGGTAATGCTTGGTCCAGTCCTTGCCGTAGGCTTCGAGGGAAACGGCGTCAGTCAGGACCTTGCCAGGGTCGACAAGGGTCATCAGTTCATCAATAACAGCGGGGTGGGTCATCGCTGGAACTCTCGACTTATTCATAGTCACCCTGAGCACTCTTCACCTGTCGGGATAAGCTCAGATTGTGTCGCGTATGCTAGCATAGCCCTCCCGCTGTTCATGCTAAGGCCGACGCCGCGCCTAGCATCACCCCTCGCCATTTTTTCTCCGGGATACAGGTTTACGCAGATGAGCAAGACTTCTCTCGACAAGAGCAAGATCAGGTTCCTTCTTCTTGAAGGTGTGCACCAGAACGCGGTCGATACCCTCAAGGCTGCCGGCTACACCAACATCGAATACCTCACTGGTTCGTTGCCGGAAGCCGAGCTGAAGGAAAAGATCGCCGATGCCCACTTCATCGGCATCCGCTCGCGCACGCAACTGACTGAAGAGATCTTCGACTGCGCGAAGAAGCTGGTTGCGGTCGGCTGCTTCTGCATCGGTACCAACCAGGTCGACCTGGAAGCGGCCCGCGAGCGCGGTATCGCCGTGTTCAACGCCCCGTACTCGAACACCCGTTCGGTCGCCGAACTGGTGCTGGCCGAGGCCATCCTGCTGCTGCGCGGCATCCCCGAGAAGAACGCTTCGTGCCACCGTGGTGGCTGGATCAAGAGCGCGGCCAACTCCTTCGAGATCCGCGGCAAGAAGCTGGGCATCGTCGGCTACGGCTCGATCGGCACCCAACTGTCGGTGCTGGCTGAAAACTTAGGCATGCAGGTGTACTTCTTCGACCCGCTGACCAAGCTGCCATTGGGCAACGCTGTCCAGGTCGCCAGCCTGCACGAGCTGCTGGGCCTGGCCGACATCGTCTCGCTGCATGTACCTGAGCTGCCATCCACCCAGTGGATGATCGGCGAGAAGGAAATCCGTGCGATGAAGAAGGGCTCGATCCTGATCAACGCCGCCCGCGGTACCGTGGTCGAGCTGGATCACCTGGCTGCCGCGATCAAGGACAAGCACCTGATCGGCGCCGCCATCGACGTGTTCCCGGTCGAGCCGCGCTCCAACGATGAAGAGTTCGAAAGCCCGCTGCGCGGCCTGGACAACGTCATCCTGACCCCGCACATCGGTGGTTCCACCGCCGAGGCCCAGGCGAACATCGGCCTGGAAGTTGCCGAGAAGTTGGTCAAGTACAGCGACAACGGTACCTCGGTGTCTTCGGTCAACTTCCCGGAAGTTGCCCTGCCGGCGCACCCAGGCAAACACCGCCTGCTGCACATCCACGAAAACATCCCTGGCGTGCTCAGCGAAATCAACAAGGTCTTCGCCGAGAACGGCATCAACATCTCCGGTCAGTTCCTGCAGACCAACGAGAAAGTGGGTTACGTGGTGATCGACGTTGACGCCGAGTACTCGGACCTGGCGCAAGAGAAACTGCAGCACGTGAAGGGCACTATCCGCTCCCGCGTTCTGTTCTAAGTTTCAGCGGCATGAAAAAGGGAGGCCCTGGTGGCCTCCCTTTTTCGTGGGTGATTACTTCACCTCGACGGTGATCTTCTTCGATTCGACGCTCGGCTTGAACGGCACGTGGTACTTGTCGCCCAATACCAACTGCAAGGTGTGCTTGCCTGGGGTCAGGGTAATGGTCGCCTCGGTTTGTGCCTTGCCGAAGTGCAGCACTTGCGGGCCGGCCGGCAGCGGCACGTTGTTCTCAGGCATCAGGCTGGTTGGCAGGGGCATGTCGGCCACCGGCTCTTTGTCGACGTCCACCAGCAGGTGGTGATGCCCGCTATGCGGGGTCTGATCACCCGCAGGCTTGAGCTCCATGCCCTTGATGCCGAACTTGACGGTGAAGGTCTTGTCGACCGTTGCGCCATCGGCGGGGGAAACGATGACGACCTTGGCATCCTTGGGCGGCTCCTGGCTCTTCAGGGCATCCGCGGCACTGGCGAACACCGAGGCCCCCATCAGCAGACCGGCTACGGCAGCACGCGAAAATAGGCTGTTCATTCACTTCTCCTGTGATTCACTTAAAGACCACTGCCGTTAAAACGTGCGACAGCGGTAGATCACCATAGCCCACAAAGAGAAATATTTCAGTTAGGGTTAAACCTCGCCAAGGCTTCAAGGTCATAGGCTGCGCTCGACCACGACGAGGAAGAAAGCCGTGGCGAATGAAATTCATCTGCCGAATAAAAAAGGGGCATTCATGCGTTCGACCCTAGGCGTACTGCTTGCAGTACTGATCAGTCCATTGGCCCAAGCCGAGCTGATAGACGACATCAACGACCGCGGCGAACTGCGCATTGCCGTGCAGTCCGATACACCGCCCTATGTATTCAGGGAAAACGACCACCTCACGGGTTTCGAGATCGAGTTCGGGCAATTCCTGGCCAAGGAACTGGACCTGCGGGCTGAATTCATTGAAACGCCAGCTGAAGAAGTTCTGCCGGGCGTGGAGAGTGGCAAGTACGACATCACCTTGAATAAACAGAACACCAGTAAACAGTTGGACGTGAGCCAGCCTTATGGTGAGAAGAAACAGGTCATTCCGTTCCAGAAAGACAACCCGGCGTTCGAGAGCGCGGTGAACAATGCCCTGCAACGGATCAAGGACGATGGGCGCATGGCAGAGCTGGAGCAGAAGTGGTTCAAGGGTACCCAGGAGACGGCTGCAGGCCAGTGAATGACCGGCTCTTTGTAGGAGCAGCCTTGCGCTGCGAAAGGGCCGGCAAGGCAGGAACGGGTGTTGCAGGTGCGGCCTCTTCGCAGCACAAGGCTGCTCCTACAGGTTCGCCAGCGCTTGTTGTGCTTCATCCAGCTCAAGCTCGCTGAACACCAGCACCCCTTCCCGGCGCAGCAGCGCCGTGGTCACGCCCTCCCCCGGCACCTTCACCCCGCTGAAGGTGCCATCGTAGGTCAGGCGATTACCACACGAAGGGCTGCCAGACTTGAGCACCGCGACTTGAATCCCGTGCCGGCGCACCAGCGCCAACGCCAGCTGAGCACCGGCCAGAAACGCGTCGCTGACGTCCTCACCCGTCACCGTCAGCACCTGTGCCTGGCCATCGAGCACCGCGCTGCCCTGCCCGCCTGGTATCTCCGCAGGCGGTCGCGGTGTGGGCAAGCCACCGGCCACTTCCGGGCACAAGGGCACTACCCGCCCTGCCGCCTGCCAGGCTTGCAACACACCCGGATGGCCACTGGCGCGGCCGTCATAGCGCACCGGCTGCCCCAGCAGGCATGCGCTGACCAGCACCTTGGGCAACTCAGAACGGGTCATTGCCACGGCGCCGGAACCAGCCAGTCAACGACAGGCGCTCACGCCCGGCCGGCAATACCTCATGGGGCACATCGCCCGACAGGAACACCACCAGGCATCCGGCCACAGGCGGCACATCGTGCTCGACACCCTGCGCCAGGAACATGCGCAGCTGGCCGCCATCCTGTGGCTGCCAGTCTTCGTTCAAATAGAGCACTGCCGAAACCATGCGCCGGTCATCGTCACGAAAGCGGTCCAGATGGCGGCGATAGAACGCGCCCGGCGGGTACAGGGCAAAATGGCATTCGAACTCTTCAAGGCCCAGGAACAGCCCCTGGTTGATGGCCAGGCGCAGCTGGTCCATGGCCGCCAGGTACTGGTCGCAGGCAGCGGCCTGGCCGGGGTCGACCCACTGGATCTGATCACCGCGGATCGCCTCGCGGATCTCCTGTGAAGCCCCGCGCCCAACCCCTGCCGGGTTGAGCTCGCCTTCGGCGTCACGGCGCCGGCACTCGGCCGCCAGCGCGCGCACCAGGTCGGCAGGCAAAAAGAGCGCCTGCTGGGACCAGCCATGGGTGGCCAGATCGTCAACGACGGCCGCAAGCATCGGGTGTTCAGGGGAGATGTGCATGGCGCGCATCATATCCATTAGCCTTGCACTCGCACAGCGCCACTTGGCCGAGAAGCGCGCTGATATCTCGACAAACCGACGCTGGGCCAAGGACAATGGCAGCCTGCCGACAGGAGTCCTGAATGCGCCGTCTGTTTTCCCTGATTCTGCTGATGATCTGCACCATGCCTGTCTGGGCAGACAGCCTGGATCAACTGTACAAGGCCGCCGGCTGGCCCGACCAGCGCGCCCACTTCAACGATGCCCTGAGTGCCGCCCAGGAACGCTATCGCAATAGCCTGCCGCCTGCCGTCTACCAAGCGCTGGTCAACAACAGCAATCAGCGCTTCCAGGCCCAGGCCGTGGACCGTCGTGCCCAGGCGAAACTGCGCGCAACCCTGAGCAACCCTGCGCCAGCGCTGGCCTTCTTCCAGTCGCCGCTGGGCCGCAAGGTGGTGGCTGCCGAACTGCAAGCCACGCGCAAGGACCAGTTGGCCAAAAACGCCAAAGGCCTGCCGAAGGTCCAGGCCAGTGACGACCGCCTGTTGCTTATCGGCCACTTGGCCCAGGCGTTGCCCGCCCGCGAGGCCGGTGCAGAGGTCAGCCTGGCGATTGCCGGCGTCGCCGCCGACAGCCTCAGTTCGATGATCCCCGGCCTGTTTGGCGGCGGCCAGGCCCAGAGCCTGCTCGATGGCCAGCGCCAACGCCTGATGGGCCAGATCGGCGAGGACCTCAACAATACGCTGTTGTACGTGTACCGCGACTTGTCCGACGCCGAGCTGGAACAATTCGCCAACTTCGCCGAATCACCCGAAGGCAAGGCGTATTACCAGGCCGCACTGGCTGCCGTGCGCGCGGGGCTGGCGGTCGGCCAGAGTGCTGCCGACCTCAAGTGATCAGCCCAGGCGCTGGTCGATGAAGGTGAAGTAGCGCTGGCGAATGCCGGGCAGTTCATTGGCCAGGTGGTGCCGCGCCTCGGGCAGCATGAGTATTTGCGGCTCAGTGAACTTGGCCTTGAGCACCTCGAGGTTGTAGGGCCAGTCCACCGTGCCGTCCGCCTCACCCTGCACGATCAAGGGCCGCCGTGTGCTGCGTGGCGCGGCTTCTATGCGCTTGACCCAGGCGATCAGTGCGCCGACCCAGGCCGTGGGTAAACGACGCGGTTGCAGGGGGTCGGCCTCCAGAAACGCTAGGAAGGCCGGGTCGTTGGTGTTTTCGCTGAAGCGCCGTTCGATGCCATTGACGAAATGGCGCAGCACGCAATAGCTGAGCTTCGACCAACGCCACGAGCTGGGCCGCACCAGCGGTGCAAGCAGGATCACCTGCCCATCGGCTGGGCTTTGCTCGCCCCGGTGCAACAGGTGGTCGACCACGATGGCGCCGCCCGTGCTTTGCCCGCACAAATGCCAAGGCCGCGGCAGGTCCAGCCTGCGGGCTTGCTCGAAGAGTGCATCGAGCACCTGCTGATACAGCGAAAAGTCGCTGATGCTGGCCCGCTCACCGCTGGAAAGGCCATGGCCGGGCAGGTCACAGCTGATCACTGCATAACCCTGGCCCAGTGCCCACTCGATCACATGCCGATAAAGGCCCATGTGGTCGTAATAGCCATGCAGCAGGAACACCGTGGCCACCGGCTGCGGCGGCAGCCAGACTTGCCCGACCAACTCGAACCCGGCCGCTTGAAAGCCACCCAGCCAACTGTGCACGGGCAGGTCCAGGCCATAAAAATGCTGGTAATCGCGCCCCTGCGCCGACAACGGCTGGCGATCGGTCAAGGGCGCGAGGCTGGCACGCAGAAGGTCGGGGAGCAAAGCGGCGGGCATCGGGTACATCCAGAGCGAAGCGAGTATTGATCTGTGATATTCAGCTCTAGCTGGCGTCGTGGCAAGCTTGCTCACCCTCGAACAACCAACACCTATCAAATTGTGGGAGCGGCCTTGTGTCGCGAAAGGGCCGCCAAGCGGCCCCGGTTTCAGCGCTATCGCAGAAATGCCGGGACCGCTGCGCGGTCCTTTCGCGACACAAGGCCGCTCCCACAAAGGGCCAATGACTCCTCATGAATAGCCGAATCATCAAAACATCGTGCACGGCAATCGCCCTACTGGTTGGCGTTGGCATTCTCTGGCAGGCCTACACCACCTTCCAGTCCCGCTACCTGCGCCCGTTCGACAACCAGGCCACCCTGTTCGACGGCAGCCAACTGCGCCTGCCCGCAGAACTGGCTGGCCCCGGCCCGATCCGTGTGGTGCACTTCTGGGACCCGGCCTGCCCCTGCAATGTGGGCAACCAGCAGCACCTGGCCGACCTGGTCAGCCACTTCGCAGGCGACGGCGTCAGCTTCCATGTGCTGCAAAAACCCGGCAGCCACGGCCAGTTGCCCGCGAACCTCAGCGCCCTCAAGCCCCTCGCCAGCCTGCCCGGCAGCGAACACCTGCCCGCCTCTCCGGCCGTGGCCATCTGGGACCGACAAGGCCACCTCGCCTACTTCGGGCCTTACAGTGAAGGGGCGGTGTGCAACGCCAGCAACAGTTTCATCGAACCGATCCTCAAGGCGTTGATCGACAACCGCCAGGTGACCGCCTCCAACACCTTGGCGGTGGGTTGCTACTGCCCTTGGGCCGGCTGACGCACCCGCGCCGGGTTACCGACCACCACCGCACCCGCCGGCACATCGCGGGTGACCACACTGCCCGCGCCGACCACCGCGTTGTCGCCAAGGGTCACCCCCGGCAGGATGATCGCCCCGCCACCAATCCACACATTGTTGCCAATACTCACCGGCCGGCCGCTTTCCAGCCCGGTGCGCCGCAGCTCAGGGTCGAGTGGGTGGTCGGCGGTGTAGATCTGCACCGCCGGGCCAATCTGGCAATCGTCGCCGATGCGCACCGGCAGCACGTCGAGGATCACGCAGTTGAAGTTGATGAAGGTGTTGCGGCCAATGCTGATGTTGTAGCCATAGTCGCAATAGAACGGCGGGCGGATCACCGTGCCTTCGCCGGCCTGGCCGAAGTGCTCGGCGAGCAGGCCGTGACGTGCATCGTTGAGCAGCTCGAAACTGCTGTTGTAGCGCTGCATCCAGTGCTTGTTGGCAATTTGCTCGGCCTGCAGCTCGGGGCAGCCGGCATGGTAGAGCTGGCCTGCGAGCATTTTCTGTTTTTCGCTGAGGGACATGGAAACTCCTTTCGAGGGCTATGCTCTGTGCGCGAATCCGTCGATGATCGGACCACAGTTTCCGTTCGAATGCACAAGGAGTCTCGATGAAGCGCAGCCTGACCCTGTTGGCCGTGGTAATCGCCGTGGCCGCTGGCGCCGGATACGGGTACGTGCACGGCAAGCTGCCGCAACGCGAGGGCGAAGTGGCGATCGCCGGCCTGCAGGCGCCGGTCAGCGTGCGCTATGACAGCCGCGGCGTTCCGCACCTGCAGGCACAGAACGAACAGGACCTGTACCGCGCCCTCGGCTATGTGCACGCCCAGGACCGGTTGTTCCAGATGGAGATCATGCGCCGCCTGGCGCGCGGTGAGTTGGCCGAAGTGCTGGGCGAAAAACTCGTGCCCACCGACACCCTGTTCCGCAGCTTGCGTATTCGCGACCAAGCGGCGCTGATGGTGCAGCGGCTGGACCGCCAATCACCCGCCTGGCAGGCCCTGCAAGCCTACCTGGAGGGCATCAACAGCTGGCAGGCCAGCCACCCCAAGCCGATCGAGTTCGACCTGCTGGGCATCATCCCCCGCCCGTTCACCGCTGAAGACACCCTGAGCATCGCCGGTTACCTGGCCTACAGCTTCGCAGCCGCATTCCGCACCGAGCCCGCGCTCACCTATATTCGCGACCAGCTCGGCCCGCAGTACCTGAACATCTTCGACCTCGACTGGCAACCCGAAGGCGCCCTGGCCGCGCCGTTGGCGGCCGCCGACTGGCGCAGCCTGGAGGCACTTGCCCGGCTTAGCCACGACGCGTTGGGCGACGCGGGTATCCCGCAATTCGAAGGCAGCAACGCCTGGGCCGTCGCCGGCAGCCGCACCCGCAGCGGCAAGCCACTGCTGGCCGGTGACCCACACATCAGCTTCGCGGTACCGGCGGTGTGGTACGAGGCCGAATTGTCGGCTCCTGGGTTCAACTTGTATGGCTACTTCCAGGCGCTGAACCCCTTCGCGCTGCTCGGCCACAACCGCGACTTCGGCTGGAGCCTGACAATGTTCCAGAACGATGACGTCGACCTGATCGCCGAACGGACCAACCCCGAAAACACCGACCAGGTGATGATCGACGGCACCTGGCAAACCTTGGAAAAGACCGAGCAAACCCTCGCCGTCAAAGGCGAGGCGCCCGTCACCCTCAGCCTGCGCCGCTCGCCCCACGGCCCGATCGTCAACGAGGTATTGGGCGCTACCGCCGGGACCACGCCGGTGGCCATGTGGTGGGCGTTTCTGGAAACCGAAAACCCGATCCTCGACGGGTTCTACCAGCTCAACCGCGCCGACACCCTGGGCAAGATGCGCGAGGCGGCCGCCAAGGTTCAGGCGCCTGGGCTGAACTTCGTCTGGGCCAATGCCCGTGGCGATATCGGCTGGTGGGCTGCGGCACAACTGCCGATCCGCCCGGCGGGGGTCAACCCGACATTCATCCTCGATGGCGCCAGCCCACAGGCAGACAAGCTCGGTTTTTACCCCTTCAGCGCCAACCCGCAGCAAGAAAACCCCGCACGCGGCTACATCGTGTCGGCCAACTACCAGCCGCCCTCGGCCGTGCCGGTGCCGGGTTACTACAACCTGCCGGACCGTGGCCGCCAGCTCGACCGCCACCTGGCCAACCCTGACGTAAAGTGGGATACCCAAAACAGCCAGGCCCTGCAGCTGGACACCGCCAGCGACCATGGCCCACGCACCCTTGCACCGCTGCTGGCGACGCTGCGCTCAGTGGCCGAAGGGGACGAGGAAAAGGAGCTGGTCGAGCAACTGGCAGCCTGGAGCGGTGACTACCCCCTGGACTCGATCAGCGCCACGCTGTTCAACCAGTTCCTGTATGAACTGGCGTTCGCGGCCCTGCATGACGAACTGGGCGACACCTGGTTCCCGGTGCTGATCAGCACCCGCGCCATCGATGCCGCTTTGCCTCGTTTGGCCGCCGATGCCGAGTCGCCATGGTGGAGCACGCGGGGAGCAAACGAACGCACCGACCGCACTGCGATCGTGCGCATCGCCTGGCAAAAAAGCGTGAAGCACCTGCGAGACACCCTGGGCAGCGACCCGGCCAGTTGGCAATGGGGCAAAGCCCATACCCTGACCCATAACCATCCGCTTGGCGTGAAGAAGCCGCTGAACCTGCTGTTCAACGTCGGCCCGTTCGCGGCGCCTGGCACGCATGAGGTGCCCAACAACCTGTCGGCGAAAATCGGGCCGGCGCCGTGGCCGGTGACGTATGGGCCTTCGACACGCAGGCTGATCGACTTCGCCGATGCCGGGCAAGCCTTGACCAGTAACCCGGTCGGGCAAAGCGGGGTGCCGTTTGATAAGCACTATTCGGATCAGGCTGCGGGGTACATCGAAGGGCAGTACCAACGGGCGCAGATGGGGGTGATTCCGGCGCAGCGTACGCTCAGGCTGATTCCTGGAGAGTAGGAGCAGCCTTGCGCTGCGAAGAGGCCGGTGAAAACACTGTAAATTTCGGTGCTGTCACGGGCCTCTTCGCAGCACAAGGCTGCTCCTACAAAGGATTGCATCACGCGCACCAACAAAAACGCCGACGCAATGGCGTCGGCGTTTTCAGGCGCGGGGCAACGAACGGATCAGAACGCCGGCAGCACGGCACCGCTGTATTTCTTGGCGATGAACGCTTTCACTTCCGGGCTGGTCAGGGCTTTGGCCAGTTTCTGGATGGCGTCGCTGTCCTTGTTGTCCGGGCGGGCAACCAGGAAGTTGACGTACGGGGAGTCGGCGCCTTCGATCACCAGCGCGTCCTTGGCCGGGTTCAGGCCAGCTTCCAGGGCATAGTTGGTGTTGATCATGTCCAGGTCAACCTGATCCAGCACACGCGGCAGCATGGCCGATTCCAGCTCGCGGAACTTCAGTTTCTTCGGGTTCTCGGCGATGTCTTTCGGGGTGGCCAGGGCGTTTTTCGGGTCTTTCAGGGTAATCAGGCCAGCCTTCTGCAACAGCAGCAGGGCGCGGCCGCTGTTGCTGCCCTCGTTAGGGATGGCAACCGTGGCGCCTTCTTTGAGCTCGCTCAGGTTCTTGACCTTCTTCGAGTAGCCACCGAACGGTTCGACGTGTACACCGACCACGGTTTCCAGGTGGGTGCCCTTGCCTTCGTTGAAGTTTTGCAGGTACGGCAGGGTCTGGAAGTAGTTGGCGTCCAGGCGTTTCTGGTCAACCTGCACGTTCGGCTGCACGTAGTCGGTGAAGACCTTGATCTGCAGGTCCACACCTTCTTTGGCGAGGGTCGGCTTGATCAGCTCGAGGATCTCGGCATGCGGCACCGGGGTGGCGGCAACCACCAGTTTCTCGGCGGCGTTGGCCAGGCCGGCGAACGACAGGGCAGCGGCCAGGGCGGTGGTCAGCAGGGTCTTCTTCATGGTGGTCCTTATTCTGAATCTGGGCCATCGGCGATGGCGAAGTCGTGTGCCCTGCCCCGTGTCGGGTGAGCGTGAAGCGGACAATACCGAGATTTCTTATGCCGCAACAATATCTTTTAATTCGCTGCTTATTCCAAAAACAAACTGCCATCACCGCCTTTGCTTATGAGCGCTGTCTAGCGCGCAGGGTTGGCCAGGTCGAGGTCTTCCGGCTGGATCTCTTCGCTGTCATTCACCAGCAAGGCGAAGTGGATGACGTTCTCCAGTTCGCGGGTGTTGCCGGGCCAGGCATGGGCTTCCAGCACCTGCTGGGCGGCGTCGCTGATCAGCGGCACCGAGCGCTGCAGGCGGGCGGTGTAGATACCCACGAAGTACTCGGCCAGCGGCAGGATATCGCCACGTCGCTCGCGCAACGGCGGCAGCTCCAGCGCACCCTCACGCAGGTACTGGTACAAGCGCTCATTGAACCTGCCGGCCTTCACCACCCGCGCCAGGTCGATGCTGGTCGCCGCCACCAGGCGCACATCCACAGGCTGAGGCTGCTGCGCGCCGACGCGCGTCACTTCACGGTTTTCCAGTGCGGCCAGCAGCTTGCCCTGAATCTCCAGCGGCAAGTCGGCAATCTCGTCCAGGTACAGCGTGCCGCCGTTGGCCGAGCCGAACCAGCCGGCGCGGCTGCTGGCGGTGCCGCCGTGGGTACCGGCGCTGTAGCCGAACAACTCGGCGTCGGCGTAGGTCGGGCTGATGGCCGCGCAGTTGACCGAGACGAACAGCCCGGCGCGGTCACTGGCGCGGTGAATCTGCCGTGCCAGCAACTCCTTGCCGGTGCCGGTCTCGCCACGAATCAACACCGGCAAGGGCTGCGGCGCCAGGCGTTCGAGGTCTTCGCGCAGCTGTTGCGAGCGCGGGTCGATGAACACCAGCGCCTTGGCACGAATGCTCAGTGGGCTCTTGTCCAGCTCGGGAAAGGTCAGCAGCGGCTGGCCAAACGGGTTTTGAAAAGTCATGAAAAACTCCCGCCCCAGGCCTTCGGTGGCCGGGCGTCAGGCAAACGGTAATCAGTAGGCGATCAGGCGCGGCGCAGTGCGCGTTGCTCCACCCGGCTCTGCAAGCGGTACAGGTAGGCGAAGCCTTGTTCCCAACGCTCGTGCCCGGACTTGACGTTGATGTGCCCGGCGTTGGTCAGCAAGCCCGCTTCGGCCCCCCAGGCCTGGGCCAGGTGCAGCGCGCGCGGCACGCTTACCGCCGGGTCGTTGTCGGAGCTGACCACCTGGCTTGGGAACGGCAACGCCTGCATCGGAATCGGCGCGAAGTTGCGCAGTGCCGGCGCGCAGGTCGGCCGCTCGACATCCGCCGGCGCCACCAGCAATGCGCCACGTACCTGGCGCAGCAACGCCGGGCTGGCCTCGGCGGCCCAGTGGGCGACCGTGACGCAGCCCAGGCTGTGTGCGATGAGAATCACCGGCGAGCGTTCCGCGGCAATCGCCTGCTCCAGGGCCTGCACCCAATCGCGCCGCTGCGGGGTCAGCCAGTCGTGCTGCTCGACCCGGGCGCTATTGGGCAGGGTGCGTTGCCAGTGACTCTGCCAATGGTTGTCTGGCGATCCCTGCCAGCCCGGCACAATCAGGTAACGAATCGACTCATTGCGCATGGGGACGCCTCCAGTAAGTTTGCGTGCTTGGAGACCAGTATAGGGAGGGAGTTATATTCGTAAAGGAATAAGAAGCTATTTGTTAATAACCTAAAAGGAATTTTTGCTGGGGGGTGCGAAGCGCATTGTTGCGAGGATGGGGGATGGCAACGGAGGCATGGCTTGGGGGGTGCGGTGGGGCGCAGATCGAGCGCCGCCCTCGCGGCGCTTCGCAGCACAAGGCTGCTCCTACATCTGTTTCGGGCCAGTGAGGCCTGTGCCATTTGCGCGCGACCGCCTTGTTGGTCCGACTCGATATCGTGTCAGCAACCGAAGGGCCGCGCGCCCATGCCTCAGGAATAATTGGCCCGAAACAGATGTAGGAGCAGCCTTGTGCTGCGAAGCGCCGCGCGGGCGGCGCTCGATCTAACAGGCGCTAAACATTCACCGGCGAACACCTTGTAGCCCAATACCTATCCATCAGGCCAAAAAAAAAGGGCCAACCCCTGCCAAGAGATGTGGCCCATAAGCTCTCAAAGAGAGTCACTTGCCTGAAGAGGATTGCCGAATCAGCGCGCGGTAATCACCGCCAGTTTGCTGATCCCCGCACGTTCAATCGCCGCCATGGCCCGCGCCACTTCGCCGTAGTTCACGCCATCATCGGCCTGCAACTGCACACGAACTTCCGCGTCCTTGGCCTTGGCCGCCTTGAGGTTGGTTTCCAGCAGGTCCGGCTGGATCTCGTCCTTGTTGATGAACAACTTGCCAGCCCCGTCGATGCTCACCACCAATGGGTCTTTTTGCTCCACCGGCGCCACCGCCTCAGTCTTGGGCAGGTTGATGGGGATGGCGTTGGTCAGCAGCGGCGCAGTGACGATGAACACCACCAGCAGCACCAGCATGACGTCCACCAACGGCGTGACGTTGATTTCACTGAGGACTTCGTCGCTGTCCTGGGTCGAAAAGGCCATATCAGGACGCCTCCTTCACCGGCTGAGTGAAACCGGCCTGGGCTTTGTGCACGGCAGGGTGCACCAGTACCCGGAAGGCACTCTTCTGCGCCAGGCTGTAGAAGTCATGGGCGAAGTCGTCCAGGTCTGCTGCGGTCAGCTTGAGGCGGCGCAGGAAGTAGTTGTAAACCAGTACCGCTGGCACCGCGACGGCGATACCCACTCCCGTGGCCACCAGTGCCGCGCCGATCGGCCCGGCCACGGTCTCGAGGCTGGCGGAACCTGCCGCACTGATACCCTTGAGCGCTTCCATGATGCCCCACACGGTGCCAAACAAGCCGATGAAGGGCGAGGTACTGCCGATACTGGCGACCACCGCCAGGCCGGTTTCCAGCGAACGGCGCTCGCGGACGATCTGCTGGCGCAGAGCGCGTTCGAGGCGGTCCTGGTGATTGATGGCGTGGCTCAGGTCGTTGGCCTGGGTGGTATCGCCGACGGCAATAGCGGCATAACCGGACTGCGCAACGCGGGCGGCTGGGCCAGGTAGCTCATGGCTGATTTCGGCGGCCGAATCCAGGCTGGAGGCTGCCCAGAATTGCTGGTGGAAGCGTTTGTCCTGGTTCTTCAGCCGCACGAACTGCACGACCTTGACCAGGGCCAGGCCCCAGGTGACGACAGAGAAACCAACCAGCAGCCAGATGACTGCGCTTTCAACGGATTCGAGGGGGGATGCCAACAGGCTCATGATGATGTCTTCCTATGTTCTGCTGATTCTGTGAAATGCGTTAGCGAAGCTTGAAGTCGATTGGCACGCTGACCCAGCCGGTCTGGGCCACGTCGCCTTGCTTGGCGGGGACGAAGCTCCAGCGCTTGACGGCAGCCAGCGCAGCGGCGTCCAAGGCATCGCGGCCACTGCTCTTCTGCACCTGGATCTGCCCCGGCTTGCCACTGGGCAACACCTCGACGCGCAACAGCACGGTGCCTTCCCAGCCGCGGCGCTGGGCCATCTGCGGGTACTCCGGCGCCGGGTTCTTGAGGTACGCAGCGTTGGCTGAAGCCGGTGTCACCGGTGCCGGCGCGGGTGGCGCAGGGGCTGGCGGTGCCGGGGCTGCAACGGGTGCCGGTGGCGGTGCCTCGACCGGTTTCGGCTGCGGCTTGGGCGCCTGCTTGACCACAGGCTTAGGGATCGGTTTTGGCTTCGGTTTGGGCTTGGCGGCCAGCTCGTCGACTACCGGTGGTGGCGGCGGTGGCTCGACCACCGGCGGCGCGGGTGCCGGGGGTGGCGGCTCGACCACGGGCGGCGCAGGGGCGGCGAACTCGATGGTCATGGGTGGCACCTGCGGCGGCACCACGGGCAGCTCAGGCGTCGGTGCCTGGCTGACCCAGTAGGCGGCGGCGCCGTGCAGCGCCAGTACCAGCAGCGCCAACGCCAGCTTGTCGCGGCGCTTGAGGCCGCTGGCAGGCGTGCGTTGCAGGCGCTGCTGGCCAAGCGGAAGACGAAGCGTGCGTCCAAGCTCGACCAGGTCGCCCGGTGCCGGGCGCCATGGCTGGTCGTAGGCTCTGACGGCCGTCTGGACATTACCCATTGATCAAACTCCTGGGGTCTCGATTCAGGTGTGTGGCTGAATCATCGGGGCCAGAGGCTTATCTCTTAAAGTAATGTTTAAAATTATGGTTAGAACTTAATTGAATATTGTTTTTGAGCGATCGTGTGAAGGCCACGGATTTCGCGGGCTGTGGGCTTCAGGGCGATTAGCGATGCTTTGTGGGCATGCAAAATATTCGCGTAAGGCATGAGATTGCTGCGAGGGCTGCGCCCTCGATTCGCAGCACAAGGCTGCTCCTACAGGGGATCGCGGTGCAGCATTGTGCGGCGAAGGGGTGGGAAGCAGCCTCAGCAATCCACCCGGCAATAAAAACCCGGGACAGAGCCCGGGTTCCATACGCTGGGGTAGCTTAGATATCCGCCACCTTCTGCCACACCTTCGGCCTGAAGAACAGCGTCTCGCCGCGCGCCAGGCCGGTCAGGCTGTCGTGGTCCTTGACCACTTCGGCCTCGATCAGCTCGCTCTGCCCTTCCACCTTCAAGGTCACCCGGGTGGTCGCGCCCAGCGGGCGGATATCGCGCACCTCGGCGGCATGGTGGCCTTCGGTTTCATGGCGCGACAGCGACACTTCATGCGGGCGGAACAGCACGTGGTGGCCTTCGCTCAAGGCCAGGCGGTTGGAGTCGCCGAGGAAGTGGTAGACGAAGTCGTTGGCCGGCTGCTCGTACACTTCACCCGGCGAGCCGATCTGCTCGATCACACCCTTGTTCATCACCACGATGCGGTCTGCGACTTCCATGGCCTCTTCCTGGTCATGGGTGACGAACACCGACGTCAGGTTGATATCTTCGTGCAGCCGCGCCAGCCAGCGGCGCAGCTCTTTACGCACCTTGGCATCCAGGGCACCGAACGGCTCGTCGAGCAACAGCACCTTAGGCTCTACCGCCAAGGCGCGGGCCAGGGCGATACGCTGGCGCTGGCCACCGGAAAGCTGCTCGGGGTAGCGGTCGGAGAGCCAGTCGAGCTGGACCATGTTCAGCAGCTCATGCACCTTTTCAGCAATTTTGCTTTCGCTCGGGCGCTCGCCCTTTGGCTTCATGCGCAGGCCGAAGGCGACGTTGTCGAACACGCTCATGTGGCGGAACAACGCGTAGTGCTGGAACACGAAGCCGACGTTGCGATCACGCACGTCGTGGCCAGACACATCCTCGCCATGGAACACGATGCTGCCGTCATCCGGTGTTTCCAGGCCGGCAATGATGCGCAGCAGGGTGGTCTTGCCGCAGCCGGACGGGCCGAGCAAGGCCACCAGCTCACCGCTGTGGATATCCAGGTTGATGTTGTCCAGGGCCTGGAAGCTGTTGAAGCGCTTGCTGACGTTACGAACTTCGATCGACATGAATTATTCCTCCGCAGCGCTATGGCGCAGGCGGTTAATACGGTTCTCGCTCCACTGCTTGAGCAGCAGGATGAAGAGCGCCAGGATCAGCAACAGGCTGGCCACGCTGAAGGCCGCGACGTGGTTGTACTCGTTGTAGAGGATCTCCACGTGCAGCGGCAAGGTGTTGGTAACGCCGCGGATATGGCCGGACACCACCGACACCGCGCCGAACTCACCCATCGCCCGCGCCGTACACAGCACCACGCCGTAGATCAGGCCCCATTTGATGTTGGGCAGGGTCACATGCCAGAACATCTGCCAGCCATTGGCGCCCAGCAGGCGCGCGGCCTCTTCTTCCTGGGTGCCCTGCTCTTGCATCAGCGGGATCAGTTCACGGGCAACGAATGGCACGGTAACGAAGATCGTCGCCAGGACGATGCCCGGCAGTGCGAACACAATCTGAATGTCATGGTCCTGCAGCCAGGGGCCGAACAGGCCTTGCGCGCCGAACATCAGCACGTAGACCAGGCCCGCGATCACCGGCGAGACCGAGAACGGCAGGTCGATCAGGGTCACCAGCACGCTCTTGCCACGGAAGGTGTACTTGCTCACGCACCACGCCGCGCTGACGCCAAACACCAGGTTCAGCGGCACCGAGATGGCCACGGCAAACAGGGTGAGCTTGAGCGCCGACAAGGCGTCGGGCTCGAAGATCGCCTCGAAGAAAGTGCCGAAACCGTTTTTCAGCGCCTGCGATACCACGATCACCAGCGGCAGCAGCAAGAACAGCGCGAACACCAGCCAGCCAAGGCCGATCAGGATGCGCCGCGAGGTGGCGCTGCCGCGGCGGGCGGCATTGGCGGCGGCGGTAGCGCTCAGGGATGAACTAGACATAGCCGGCCTCCTTCAAGGGGTTTCGATGCGGCGCTGCAGCAGGTTGATCAGCAGCAGCAGGATGAAGGAAACCACCAGCATCAGCACGCCGATGGCAGTCGCGCCGGTGTAGTCGTATTGGTCGAGCTTGACCATGATCAACAGCGGCAGGATCTCGGTCTTCATCGGCATGTTGCCGGCAATGAAGATCACCGAACCATACTCACCCACCCCACGGGCGAAGGCCAGGGCAAAGCCGGTCAGCCAGGCAGGCAGCAGTGCCGGGGCCAGGATGTGGCGGAACACCTGCAGCGGCTTTGCGCCCAGGCAGGCGGCGGCTTCTTCGACTTCACGCGGGATGTCGGCCAACACCGGCTGCACAGTGCGCACCACGAACGGCAGGGTCACGAAGGTCAGCGCCAAGGTGATGCCAAGCGGTGTGTAGGCGATCTTGAAGCCCAGGTCGGTGGCGAACTGGCCAACCCAGCCCGCCGGGGCGTACAGGGCCGTCAGGGCGATACCGGCCACGGCGGTAGGCAGGGCGAACGGCAGGTCGATCATCGCGTCGATGATCTTGCGCCCGGGGAAGGTGTAGCGCACCAGTACCCAGGCCAGCAGCGTACCGATTACACCGTTGATGATGGCGGCGAACAGGGCGGTGCCGAAACTCAGCTTGAGCGCGGCGATGACCCGCGGCGCGCTGATGATGTTCCAGAACTGCTCCCAGGTCAGCTGCGAGGCATGGATGAACATGGCCGCCAGCGGAATCAGCACAATCAGGCTGAGGTACACCAATGTGTAACCCAGCGTCAGCCCGAAGCCGGGTATGACGGGGGAAATACGACGTGACATAAGTATCCCTGGTTGAACGCACGAAGCCCGGAATCAATCCCGGGCCAGTGCAGGCTTCTGAATCTTGGGGCTGCTGTGCAGCCATTCGCGGCACAAGGCCGCTCCCACAGGGGAGCGCGGTTCCTTGTGGGAGCGGCCTTGTGCCGCGAATGGGCCGCACAGCGGCCCCGTTTTTCCATAACCGCTTACTGTGCCTGATAGATCTGGTCGAACACACCGCCATCATTGAAGAATTTGGGTTGTGCAGTCTTCCAGCCACCGAAGTCCTTGTCGATGGTGACCAGGTCCAGTTTCGGGAATTGCTTGCCAAATTCAGCAGCGACCTTCTCGTCACGTGGGCGGTAGAAGTTCTCGGCAGCGATCTTCTGGCCAGCCGGGCTGTACAGGTGCTTGAGGTATTCGGTGGCAATCGCGGTATTGCCCTTCTTCTCGGCGTTCTTGTCGACCACGGCCACCGGTGGCTCGGCCAGGATCGACAGCGACGGCACGACGATTTCGAACTTGTCTGCGCCACCGTCTTCCTTCAGCGCCAGGAAGGCTTCGTTTTCCCAGGCCAGCAGGACGTCGCCCTGGCCGTTGTTGACGAAGGTGATGGTCGAGCCACGGGCGCCGGTATCGAGCACCGGCACGTGCTTGAACAGCTCCTGCACGTAAGCCTTGGCCTTGTCTTCGCTACCGCCGGTCTTCAGGCCATAGGCCCAGGCGGCGAGGAAGTTCCAGCGGGCGCCGCCAGAGGTTTTCGGGTTCGGGGTGATGACCGAGACGTCTTTCTTGATCAGGTCGCCCCAGTCCTTGATGCCTTTCGGGTTGCCCTTGCGCACCAGGAACACGATGGTCGAGGTGTACGGGGTACTGGCGTCCGGCAGGCGGGTCTGCCAGTTGTCCGGCAGGGTCTTGCCGAGCTTGGCGATTTCGTCGATGTCGCCGGCCAGGGCCAGGGTTACCACGTCGGCACGCAGGCCATCGATCACGGCGCGGCCCTGTTTGCCCGAGCCACCGTGGGATTGCTGGATCTTCACCTTGTCGTCCGGGTGGGACTGCTGCCAGTGCTTGATGAATTCGGCGTTGTACTGTTGGTACAACTCACGGGTCGGGTCATAGGACACGTTCAGCAGTTCGTAGTCCTTGGCGATTGCGGAACCGGCAAAAACAGCACTGGCCAGGGCGGCGAGCGCATAACGGCGGATGGACATGGTGAAGCTCCCGATTGGCATTTTTCTAGTTTTAGAGGTGTGGCGCGATCAGCCGGTCTTGTTGCCGGGCTGTTGCAGGCGGAACTTCTCCTTGCGCTCGATCTGGACGACCTGAGCGTTGTGCACGGTAATCTCCACCGCACCGAAACGCAGATCGCGCAGGGCGCTCTGGATCTCACGCAGAATGGTGGCTTCGTCCTGACCGTCGATGCTACGCAGAGATGCACTCATGCTCGTTCTCCTTGGAGTGAGGGTGCCGGGCAGAGGTTTGAAGGGGATTTGCGCCTGGCTTGAGGGCAATAGTAGTGAGGCGGGGATATTCTTAAAAATACTGTTTAAGAATGTTTATATAACCATTTTGCAAAGCCATCACGCCGACCCTGTGGGAGCGGGTTTACCCGCGAATGCGGCGGGGGAACCACCACAGCAATGGCCGGTGAAACCCCACCCCCCAGGGTGGGGGTGGGGGTGGTGTTTTTTGTTAAGGCGCGCCGAGTTTGTTCCACGGCCACA
>NZ_JAPFCE010000182.1:0-472 GCF_026240895.1 Pseudomonas sp. DCB_AW | reverse complement strand
GGTGACCATCCTTGCCACGTGGCGCCTGGGTGCTGTGTATCAGCCGCTGTTTACTGCGTTCGGGCCCAAGGCCATTGAGCATCGCCTGGACTACAGTTCAGCCAAGGCTACAGTTCAGCCAGTCCTTCACAAAAGCCCGCTACCCCGAGGCTTTACCAGCGTGCCACGCACCGCTGGCTCAACCATAAGATCATCACCGTTCTGATTCGCTCACTGCTTTTTGAGCACCCTGCCAATCGCACGTCTGCAGCTGTTTCCGCCCATGGAAAGGATGCCGATCATTTATTGGTCATAACAAAAACAAAGAGGGTCGTATGAGCCATGCCGATGAGATTCTTTCGGTAAACAACATCTTCAAAGTGTTCGGCCCCAACCCGAACATGGCCATGGAGATGCTCCGCAAGGGCGCCGACAAGAACGAAATCTTCAGCAAGACCGGCCACGTCGTCGGCGTGTTCGATGCAAGCTTTTC